>JAYTBG010000063.1:0-5517 GCA_043737055.1 Chitinophagaceae bacterium
AACAATATGTACGAGACCGGGTACATGCACAACCATGTGCGAATGTACACAGCATCACTTGCATGCAACATCGCTAAGAGTCACTGGCTTCAGCCATCGAGATGGCTATACTATCATTTGTTAGATGGCGATATTGCCAGCAACAACTGCAGTTGGCAGTGGGTGGCGGGTGCATTTTCATCAAAGAAGTATTACTTCAACCAGGAGAATGTAAATAAATTCACTTCACATAATCAGCGTAGTAGTTACCTGGACAAGAGCTATGAAGAGATTATGATGATGGATGTGCCTGCTCCCTTGATGGCAACCACCTCATTATCTTTAAAAACAACACTCCCGAACACAACACTGCAGCAACTAAATACTGGTAAGCCAACGTTAATCTATAATTCATATAATCTTGATGCCGCCTGGCGAGCTACAGAAGACGTTAACCGGGTGTTGTTGCTCGAACCTTCACATTTTGAAGAATATCCTGTAAGTGAAAAAATAATTCAGTTCATCATCAACCTATCCAAAAATATAAATGGAATACATCTTTACACAGGAGAGATAGATGATATCGCTCAGCTTTATAAAGACGCTGGTAATTGGAAAACGGATACGATTATTTCTAAAGAGCACCCTGCATTCGGGTATTACCCAGGCATCAAAGACAGCCGTCAATGGATGTTCCCTACCGTGACCGGATACCACAACTCTTTTTTTTCTTTCTGGAAAAAATGTGAACGTCTTCTGAAATAAAATTTTTTAGACCCCTCAACAATTTCTGTTTAAAAATTTTTTAACTTCATTACAATTTTTTACACAGATAGGAACTTAGAATTTTTTCTTTATGAGTCTTGTTGAATACCTGCCACAGTTTAAACATAATAAGTTCCACGAACTTCTTTGCAAACACTTAAGCAGCAAAACTTTCACACTTTTTTAAAAACTTCAAACTTTCCTAAAATTGATTTGTTTAGATAAGCTTATAAAACGTTAAACAAAATAAGTTCCGACCAAATCTGAGACAGTCTGAACCCCCATTCATATGTAACCTAAACTATCATTATATGGACCTTTCATTGCTGGGTGTACTCCCAATTCCGAATGACAATTATGTAGCTTTCACATTCTTTGTGGGCACAATGGCTATGATGGCCGCAAGCGTTTTCTTCTTCTTTGAGCTGAGTAATGTGCCGCAAAAGTGGCGTACCTCAGTGTTGGTTTCTGGTCTTATTACGTTTATTGCTGCCGTACACTATTACTACATGAGGGGTTACAACCTCGATACGAACGAGTCTCCGGTTTTCTTCCGCTATGTAGACTGGATCTTGACTGTACCATTAATGTGCGTAGAGTTTTACCTCATCACCAAAAAAGCTGGCGCAAAAGCAGGCTTGCTCTGGAAATTAATTTTTGCCTCGGTGGTAATGTTAGTAACAGGTTACATTGGTGAGGCCATTTACGGCGCCGAAACACAAAGTTGGATCTGGGGCTTGATCAGCGGCCTTGCTTATTTCTACATTGTGTACCTGGTATGGTTTGGCGAAGTTGCAAAACTAGCTGGCGATGCAGGACCTGCAGTAGCAAAAGCGGTGAAATCTTTGGGTTGGTTCGTGTTAGTTGGTTGGGCTATCTACCCTATTGGCTACATCGCCGGTACCGCAGGTGGTTTGTTTGGCGTAAGAGTTTTTGAAGGACTCTCTATGGACATCGTTTACAACATTGGTGATGCCATCAACAAGATTGGTTTTGGCCTCGTGATTTATTCATTGGCACAATCAGACAGGCCAGTGGCAACCTCACATGCTTAAATGATTCTAAGAAGTGCAATACGCTTGTATTGCACTTCTTAGTTTTAAAAATCACCTTCTAAACTTGATGGTATGCTACGAAGTGTATTGCTTATATCGGGCTGTTTGCTGTTGTTATTTCAGGAGTATATTTTACCGTTTTCAACCAGCACGCAATTCACCATCTTTCTCATTGGGATACTCTTGGTTGGTGTTCCCCATGGAGCCGCTGATTTACTTGTAGCTACTCAAAATGCCAACAGTAATAAACAATCTTTTTCGAAGGTAATATTTTTAGCCACCTACATTTTCCGGCTATTTGCATTTGCTGCCATCCTTTGGTTTTTCCCCCTCGCAGGAAACCTTCTTTTTATTCTTTTTGCTGCCTATCACTTTGGCGAAACAGACTTGTACCAATTTAAAACAAACACACTGGCCGGCAAGGCATTTGTAATTTTTTATGGTTTACTCATTCTTTCAGTAATACTGCTGCACCATTTTGAAGAGGTAAAACCGCTGTTCCAAATGTTTGACGCCGGAAAACAAAATGAAGCGTTCATCAATTGGCTGGATGTAAATCGTTACAATGTGATTTCCGTTTCGGGAATATTATTCTTCACCACAACTTTTATCTACTTTCTTCAAAATAGCCATACCGATGCCAATGACAAGGGGCAATTTTTAATTCGTTTTGCCGTCATCTTGCTAATCCTTTTCAATTTGCCAATGCTACTCGGCTTCACGTTTTACTTTGTAGTGTGGCACTCCGTATTGTCCCTCCGTAATATTATTACCTATCTAAAAAAAGACAATGCCCATTCGCAAAACAGCATCACTAAAGAGATCATATTATATAGTGTTCTTGCCATTGGGGGAATAGCTATCTTTGGTTTTACAGGTTTTATGTTCATCAATAGTAATGCGATGGTCGGTTATCTCTTTCTGGGACTGGCGGTACTCACAGCGCCGCACATGCAAATCATGCACGACATGTACAACAGCATCAGGCAGATAAATTTTACAGGTAAGTAACAACCACCACACACTATTCTAAATAAAATTACTCTATGTTCAAAAAATTTAAAGCGTCGGAACTGTTGATTGTGGTGATGGTAATCATTCTCATTTTTGTATCTGAGTATTATTATGTGATATTGAAAGATCCTGACAGAGCCATCTTCATAGGACTATGGCCTCCTACCATATTGGGCTTCCTTATCTTTTTCAATATGAAAAAAAATAACCAATAAGTCTATGGAAAATAACACAGACATCATTGTTCTTACGAGCGTAGTAATAGTGCTTTTCCTCGTTTTTATTATTGCCACCGTAAGAGAATTCAATGCTATGAGTGCCGGACAGGTTGTAGAGAAGGAAGAAGGCGGGCCTAGAGCAGAGATGATGCGATTTATTGGTAAACTGTTTACAGATGACAGGGTAGATGTAAAAAGCAAAACAGAGCTGATGAATGCAATGAAAAATGTAATGGACGAAATGGATACGAAAGACGAGAGGAAGAATTTGTCGGAAAAATAGACCCTTGCCAGGGATGGTCCAATGCAAGAACCATTGAATACCTGGACTAGAGGTTTTTTATCTTTCTTGAAAAGATACCCGTAAGAATGCTAATAGCCGCTGTTTTAATTTCTGGTGAAACTTTTCTGTTGCGTCTGCCTGGAGTATTTTTAACTACGGGGGCGGGCGGCTTCCGGGTGTTCTTGTACACAATAGGCCCGCTACTGATGGGCGCTGAAATTTTAGGGGAAGTCTTTATGTAGGGTAATGGGTCAATTGCACCAGTGTGTTCGTAAATTCCAAAATGAAGATGCGGTGGAGTTGATGTAGCATTCCCGGTGTTGCCAACGGTTCCAATAAGTTGTCCCTTTTTAACCAACTGCCCTTTTACTACTTTCTGCATATCAAGGTGTGCATAATATGATCGCCATGTGTAATCTTCCGATTGAATGGTCACGCTTTTGCCACCAATACCATCTTCAGTAACTTCTAAAACATAGCCCTCTGCAACCGCAACCACCGCTGTTCCCCTTGTTGCGAAAATATCTATGCCCTCATGTTTTCTGCCGCCCGCATCACGACTATCACCCCAATAACTGCCAATATTAGATTTGCCAGCAATAGGAAAGATTAATTCTCTTGCAATGGTGGATGCCGGCTTTTCCGCATTGGCAAAGCTGCTGAAAGCAAAGCATATCAATCCAATGATGAATAGATATTTTTTCATAGGGTTTCAAATTGATTTGTTAGAAATCGGAATTTGAAACTATTGACTATATAAAGGTTTAAAAGAAAAATGCAGCGACGGCATTTAACAAAATGTTTCGACAGCAGTGCATAACAGAAGTTAGATGAGTACCAGTTGTAAGAAATGTTTAAGAAAACGGTTCAAAGTAGGTAGTTACGTAACAACTGATTTATGTCGTTTTGGGCTATCAATAAATTTTTACAAATTGAAGGTTTTCTATAAGTTCGCATCGGTTTTTCATAGGATATTGGATTTTAAAGCGGGGCTGGATTTTTATCCTGGCCCCATTTTTTATACATTTTATCCTACCTACAATTGACCTACTACTATTGTGTGGGCATCAATTTACTATAAATCTTGCTGCGCATACTCTCTAAGTCTTGCATGCGCTTTTGCTTCTTGGCAAGTTGCGCAGACAGTTGGGAGATCTTCTTCTCATGCTTTTGCATATCATTCTCTGCCGACCGCGAAGACCTTGCTTTTTTATAAGCACTCTTGGCACTTCGCTTAGCCTGGCGTGCATCTTTAACACCACCCTCTGTAGCTTTATCGGCCTGATCGCTGCTGTTATTTGCCGCACTTTGAGCTTTGTTTTGCGCACTGCCGGCCTTTGCTGCAATACTGGGCAGTTCTTGTTGGGCCTCCTCAAGTTTTACCCTGAGACTAGTAACATCAAGCGATACATCGCTGTATTCTTTATTGAGCTTTATCGTGTCTGCAGCTGTTCTATATTTTTGTGCGGTTACACACTGGGTTGAAAGCGTCGCTGAGAAAATGAAGGAGATGTAGAAGAATAATTTCATACGAAAATTTTATAAACTAAATATTAATTAAATTTCAAAAAAGTTTTTTTACTAAAAGATTTAGATCATTCTGACTCAAATATTGTAACTGAGTTGAGCAACTTAATAATATATTCATAATCTATGCCAGCTATTGTGCATGGTATTTGTTCTACAATAGAAAGAAACATAACGATTATGGAAAAAATGCAGCAGCTAAACTTAATGGATAAAATCCTACGTGAGCTCGAAGATCTTAACAACAGCCAAACATCAGTGTTAAAGAAGATAGCACAGATAGAAGCAGACAATATTAACCTTGCAATTCCTTTGCTCGAAGAGCAACTACCGGATCTTCATGGGGAAGTAGATTCCGGTATTGAGATAGTAAGCAGGCTTGCAGCCGAATTTAAAGAACACAGAGATAAATTTTACGAAGACAATAAGTTGGCTTCTCAGGAAACCCAAGCCAATTAAACGCCTTTTGTAAGGCAGACTTTTCTAAATACCTGATACAATGGAAGGGCTATGCGACAGCATGGTCCCATTATGGGTTTGTAAAATGAACTGTGTCAAAAAAATATTTTAGTCTAGTGAAAAAGAGGCGGTGCGGCTCCATCCACAGAGCAAGTGCCGCCTCTTTTTTGCGGTATATCTAAAGAGTTGTTTTCATCCTGTCTTCAAAAATAATCTT
>JAYTBG010000064.1:0-2190 GCA_043737055.1 Chitinophagaceae bacterium
ATAATGACTTTTGAAAGTGAGATTAAGCAACAAGAGTTGTCTGCTGAAAAACAAATTGATGAACAACAACGCCGGCAAAATATCCAATACGCTTTGATAGCCATTGGTATTATTGTTTTGCTCATACTTTATTTACTACTCAGCCGCAGCTTTATCACCAATACCAAACTGATAGAATTCTTTGGCGTTATTGCTTTATTAATTGTATTTGAATTTTTAAATTTATTGCTGCATCCTTTTTTGGAAAGAGTAACCCACCATTCCCCCGTTTTAATGTTGCTTGCTTTGGTTTGCATTGCAGCTTTACTGGTTCCACTTCATCATAAAGTAGAAAAATGGGTAACGGCTAAATTGGTGGAGAAGAATAAGAAGATAAGACTGGCGGCTGCTAAGAAAACAATTGAACAGTTAGATCACAATTCAAATTGAACCCAATATGAAAAAGATATTCCTGTTATTAATCTGCTTTTCGTTGATATGCCATTGCTATGCACAGAATACGCATGCAGACAGTTTGCTGGTAGAAATGGGTAAGCTAAAAACGATTCCATCAAGGTACGGCTTATGAATACCATCATATACAGGACACCGGGCATGAGCCAGCAAAATAGGATCGATTATTCAAAAAAAATATTGAACCTGGCAAAAAGCAATAATGATAAAATACTTGAAGCAATCATCACTGCAGAAATAGGATATATTCTGGCTATTAACGGAAACAGCCTGGAAGGTGCCGAATTGTGTTTTCGGGCATTAGAGATGGCTGAAAGAGTAAATAGCCAACTTGCGCTGGGCATTATTTACCAGGACCTGGCTGTTTGTTATATAGACGATACTGTAAGATCCATAAAGTTTATTCACAAAGCAATCCCTAATTCATCCGCTGCAGGAGAGTATAGCAACTACACAGCTAGCCTCGGTACTTTAGCTCGTTTTTACAGCACAGAACAATACAAGGACTCAGCACTATATTATGCACAACGGGCTTACGAAGTAGCGCTTGCCCATAATGTAGAAGAAAATTTACCTTCCACTCTTGTTACACTGGCTGAGATTAATTACTCATTTTACCCTAACAAAGGGCTGGCATTCGAGTATGCAAGGTCTGCGCTGCACACGAGCCTCGGTAAAAAAATACCCGATTTATATATCAGAAGTACAAGCAAGTTGGCTGACCTGTTTTTAAAAGAAGGACAAAGAGATTCAGCGCTTTACTATATCTATCTTTCAAATCCTTATCTAAAAGAAGTGAGGTATAATGTTTTGTTGGATGTATATGATTTGTTTAAAAGATATTATTTGAATACAAATGCTGATAGTGCTTTAAAGTATTTCCAGGCTTATGAATCTCTAAAAGACAGCACTGGTAAGCTTTCTAATATTCAGCAAAAACAATTATTATCTATCAAACGGGAATTAGATATTGAAGCAATTTCAGCTGAGCGGCAGCAGAACATTCAATATGCGTTAATCGTTCTGGGCATTATAATTTTGATTTCTCTTTACCTGTTACTCAGTCGCAGTTTCATCACCAATACCAAACTAATCGAATTCTTCGGCGTAATTGCTTTGTTGATCGTGTTTGAATTTCTTAATTTATTACTACATCCTTTTTTAGAACGTATAACACATCATTCCCCTGTACTAATGTTACTGGCATTAGTTTGTATAGCAGCATTATTAGTTCCATTACATAATAAGGTAGAAAAATGGGCAACGGCTACATTGGTAGAAAAGAATAAAAAGATACGGCTGGCAGCCGCTAAAAAAACGATTGAACAATTGGGAAAAAAAGAAGATTAATTATCTGGCTAAATCCAATTAGAACATTTGAATTGCCTCGGGCTTAAGCCCGTGGCAATTGATAGCTTAAAGACCATGGCTTTAGCCAAACCGCTCAATCAACAAGTTTGAAGTTTTGCTGACAGGCAGGCCCAACAGCGACTGAATGAGGAATAAACTAAATAATTAAAGATACACACATGGCAACAAAAAGATCTTTTCCGGGGCCTATCCCCATTTTAATGATCGTCATCATCCTGGCTGCAGTTTCTACCTGGCTTTTACCGGCTGGGCAGTACAATAAACTTTCGGTAACTGGCAAAACATTTACGATGGTTACGGATACCAATGAAATTGCACTGCCACTTACACAAAAAACTTTAGACAGCCTGGGCATACAAATAAAAG
>JAYTBG010000065.1:0-5495 GCA_043737055.1 Chitinophagaceae bacterium
GGACTTTTGATATCAGTAATACCGGCATGCATAAAAATGATAAGATGGACATGAAAATGGATAAAAAAGATTCTGCAAATAAAAAAGGAATGGATAAAAGACACATGAACATGCACGGAATTAACGGGATAGCTTATGATGCCGAAGTCATTAACGAGACAGTCAATGCCGGGGCTACAGAAATATGGGAATTTGATAATAGTCATGGCGGAGAAATACATCCAATGCATTTTCACGGCAATCATTTCCAGGTATTAACAAGAACGGGTAAGAGAGGAATTATTGCTACAGAAAAAGGTTGGAAAGATACCGTGCTGGTAATGCCGGGCGAAATAGTGAAAGTGATATCTACTTTCTCTCAATTTAAAGGAAAATATGTTTTGCATTGCCATAACCTGGAGCATGAAGACAGCGGCATGATGCTAAATTTTGAAGTAGTATAAAAATACATGGTCCTTAAACCAGCAGCAGCTAAAGCAATGAAGTTCTTCAAATAGATTTACACATCAATATATTTAAAATAAGATTCAGCAACACTTTAATCGGATAAAATGAAAAAAGAATTTGAAGTAGCAGGAATGAGTTGTGGTGGCTGCGTAAGCCATGTGAAAAAAGCTTTATTGAATGTACCAGGTGTTACAGAAGCTGAAGTTCATTTACATCCACAAAGGGCGGTTCTTACTATGAGGGAATCAATTGATGTAGGCGAATTGCAGACCCAACTCAGCAACGCAGGACAGTATACAATAAAAGAAATTTCAGGAGCGAATTAAATTTTTAGTAAAACTAAAATACTCTCACTAAAATCAAAAATTAAAAAATCAATTATGAAAAGATTACTTTTTACAGTTGCCATCTTCCTGTCTGCAGCAGTTATGTTTACTGCCTGTTCTGGTGATGGGAGCAATGCAAAAACAGAACAGTTAGCTAAAGATGAAACCTACACCTGCACTATGCACAATGAAGTGATGAGTGACAAACCAGGAAAATGTCCCAAATGCGAAATGAATTTGGTGAAACAAAAAATGACAGATGAGCAAATGAAAATGATGAAGGAAGGAACTCATACAAAACCAAAAGAATAAGAACAATGTATATGTAATAAGGGCAAAGGTATTTTTTACTAGCATTAACCCCATAAGTCATGTTTGCACATGAAAATGGCTGATTAGCGCTTAGTTATTTACTTTATTCTTAGTCAGATTTTGAGTGGCTTCTGTTCATTTTTCCATCTCCCCGGGCAATAACACCTCGTTTGCCGGCTTTATAAATAATAGATAAATAATGGTAGACCAACAAAAATTCACCTGCCCCATGCATCCGGAAATTATTCAGGATAAACCGGGAAACTGTCCTAAATGCGGAATGAACCTGGTTCCTGTAAAAGACGATAACGATAGCTCTGCGTCAAATGAAGAAGCTAGTCACAGTATGCAAGCAGCCCCTCATACAGGGCATAATGTTGAACCTTCTGAAACAGCAAAAGCTGATTTGAATAATGACGTTCAAAGTCTCCAAAGATATACCTGCCCCATGCATCCGCAGATTGTGCAGGATGCTCCAGGCAAATGCCCTTTGTGTGGCATGACGTTGGTTTCTCTGTCTAAGCCAAAAGATGGAGAAACACATCCTTCCCATTCTTCAGGAATAGCAGATTTTAAAAAACGATTTTATGTAGTGCTGGTGTTAACCATACCTATCATGCTGCTATCAGAAATGATACAACATTGGTTGAATCTTCATATCAGTTTTCCCGGCTCAGAATATCTTTTGCTTGCGTTGTCTTCAATTGTTTTTTTTTATGGCGGCTGGCCTTTTTTGAAAGGTCTGGTTGGAGAACTCAAGGTAAAGAATCCGGGTATGATGACCCTGATTGGCTTTGCTATCTCGGTTGCCTATGTCTACAGCGTAGCAATTGTCTTTGGATTAGAAGGCATGGATTTTTTTTGGGAACTGGCAACACTCATTTTAATCATGTTGCTGGGGCATTGGATAGAAATGAAATCAGTGGCAGGCGCATCAAGGGAATTGGAATTGCTTGTACAACTAATGCCCGATGAGGCACATCTGGTAAAGGGGGAACAAATTACAGAGGTAAAAACTGTATCACTCAATGAAAAAGATATTATTCTTATCAAGCCCGGTGAAAAAGTAGCTGCCGATGGAATAATATTGGAGGGAGAAAGTTACCTCAACGAAAGTATGCTCACCGGCGAAAGCAAACCTGTAAAAAAAGTGACGGGCGAAAAAGTTATTGCAGGTGCAATCAATGGAAATGGTTCTATAAAAGTTACGGTGTCCCATGCGGCAAAAGATTCCTATTTGTCGCAGGTAATAAAACTGGTGGATGATGCACAAAAATCAAAATCTAAAACCCAGTTGGTTGCAGACAAGGCTGCAAAATGGTTGACAGCCATTGCGATCATTGCGGGTATTGGCACATTTCTATATTGGTACCTGACAGGTCAAACTTTGGCTTTTGCTATGGAAAGGATGGTAACAGTAATTGTTATTTGTTGCCCCCACGCCTTAGGTTTGGCCGTACCCTTAGTGGTTGCAAAATCTACCGCATTATCAGCTAAGAACGGCTTGCTTATTAAAAACAGAACAGCCTTTGAGAATGCAAGAAAAATAACCACCATTGTATTTGACAAAACAGGCACACTTACGGTAGGAAAATTCGAAGTTTCAAAAATCGTTTCCCTGCAGCAAGACCTGGAGCAAAATGAAATCATTCGCATTGCATCTGCATTGGAACAAAAATCAGAACATCCTATTGCAACCGGCATTCTCCAAAAAGTAAAAGATTTAAAACTTATTATCCCTGCAACAGAAAATTTTAATGCTATCACCGGTAAAGGTGTTGAAGCAACAGTAGAAGGCAAAAAGATATTGATCGTTAGCCCGGGTTATTTAAAAGAAAAAAATATTTCTGTGCCTGATAATTTTACTGCAAATGATACAGAAACAGTTGTGTTTGTTATTATCAATGATGTATTGGCAGGATACATTGCATTGTCGGACGAGATACGCCCTGAATCAGCAGAAGCCATTAAAACACTGAAAGAAAATAAGATCAAATCTATATTGCTCACCGGAGACAACGGTAAAGTAGCAGCAAGTGTGAGCAAAACATTGGGCATGGATAGTTTTTTTGCGGAAGTTCTGCCTCATCAGAAGTTAGAAAAAATAAAAGAATTACAAAGTAAGGGAGAGTTTGTAGCCATGAGTGGCGATGGCGTAAATGATGCACCTGCACTTGCCCAGGCAGATATTGGCATTGCTGTGGGCAGCGGCAGCGATATTGCAGCAGAAACTGCAGGTATTGTCTTGGTAAACAGCAATCCCAAAGATATTGTGAACCTGGTGCTATTTGGAAAAGCCACATACCGCAAAATGATTCAGAATCTGATATGGGCAACGGGTTATAATATAGTGGCATTGCCCTTAGCGGCTGGTGTATTGTATAAATGGGGGATATTGCTAAGCCCAGCTGCCGGTGCAGCATTAATGACGGTAAGCACCATCGTTGTCGCCATCAATGCGAGTATGCTAAAAGTAAAATAGTCTCCAACAAATAATTGAACAGATGCAGAAGATTCAACCTGTTATTTTTTTGATACCCATCATTGTTTTAATTTTTGTCTGCCTGTTGTATTTCCACTTTTTAAAAAAGGCTGTCGATAAAAAAACTTTTAAAACGTTCATTTTTATCATGATCGTGATTGCCTTCCTGCTAAATTTTGCCTGGGAACTTTTACAACTTCCATTATATAACAATCCTGCTTATGATATTGAGCATATTGCATTTTGCGCATTAGCCTCCCTTGCAGATGTGTTGATGGTGCTGCTCCTTTATTTAGGGCTGGGGTTTATTTTTAAAGATTTCTTTTGGATGCAAGATTTAAAATTGCAAAGGGTTTTTCCGTTGGTTTTAATTGGTGGGGGTGGTGCAGTTTTATCGGAGATGCGGCATTTATCATTGGGCAGTTGGGAGTATGCTAAGTCGATGCCCCTACTTCCTTTCGTCAAGGTTGGTGTAGCTCCCGTATTACAATTTATGATATTGCCTTTACTGATTTATTTCTTAAGCTACAAGCTTTTAAAAAAACAGTAAAAGTAATTGTTGGTTCTGCTCATAAAGTAGAAAACTGGTCGTGTACTGCAGACCAACGAACAATTAATGATAGCTGGGTTATATTACGATGTATTGAATCTTAAAATTTAAAATAGATCATTATGGGAGTAGAAATTAATAATACTGCAACTAAAACATTATCTCCCGAATTACTGCACCGGATGAACGCTTACTGGCGTGCAGCTAATTATTTATCTGTAGGGCAAATTTATTTGTATGATAATCCACTGCTTAAGCAACCATTGACACTTGAGCATATAAAACCACGCCTGTTAGGGCATTGGGGAACTACACCTGGTCTAAACTTTATTTATGTACACCTAAACCGTGTCATAAAAAAATATGATCTCAACATGATTTATATCACCGGTCCGGGGCATGGTGGCCCCGGCCTGGTAGCAAACACTTATTTAGAAGGAACATATAGCGAAGTATATTCCAACATTACACAGGACGAAGAAGGGATAAAAAAATTATTCAAACAATTTTCTTTTCCCGGAGGTATTCCAAGCCATGTTGCAGCCGAAACACCAGGTTCTATTAATGAAGGCGGAGAGCTTGGCTATTCGTTAGTACATGCTTACGGTGCTGTGTTTGACAATCCCGATCTTATAGTTGCATGTGTAATTGGTGATGGAGAAGCAGAAACGGGAGCATTGGCAGCAAGCTGGCATAGTAATAAATTTTTAAACCCTGTGCATGATGGTGCGGTACTCCCCATCTTACATTTGAATGGTTATAAAATTGCGAACCCAACCATACTTGCACGAATTCCAAAAGAAGAATTAGTGCAGCTTTTTATGGGGTATGGTTACAGGCCTTATTTTGTAGAAGGGGATGTGCCGGAAGAAGTACATGAATTATTGGCAACAACCTTAGATATAATTATTGAAGAAATAAAAGCTATCCAGGAGGAAGCCCGTGCCAACGGTTTCACAAAACGGCCGGCATGGCCGATCATTATTTTTAGTACACCCAAGGGATGGACGGGGCCAAGAGAAGTGGATGGTATTAAAATAGAAGGAACGTGGCGTTCGCACCAGGTGCCCCTATCAGCATTGGCAGAAAAACCAGCTCATGTGCAATTGCTGGAGAAATGGATGAAAAGCTATAAGCCAGAAGAACTTTTTGATGATTGCGGTAAATTAATTGCTGAATTAGCAGAGCTTTCGCCTAAAGACACAAAACGCATGGGTACAAATCCTCATGCAAATGGTGGGCTGCTCCTGCATGATTTAAAGATGCCGGATTTTAGAAGCAATGCAATTGAAGTATTGAAACCCGGTACAATAAAAGCAGAAGCTACAAAAATAATGGGTACTCTTTTAAGAGATACCATGAAGCTGAATTGGGATAA
>JAYTBG010000066.1:0-27571 GCA_043737055.1 Chitinophagaceae bacterium
TCCCGCTGGGGTAACTGGGGAGATTTTCCTGATGTGTTCCGCATAGGCTTTAGTCCTACTGCCTTGATTATTTACATCATACTATGGTTGGTTATTCCAGAGGCAACTACCACTTCAGAAAAGCTGGAGATGAAGGGAGAAAGGGTAGACATGAATACCATCAAGAATTCTGTAATGGAAGAAATGAAAGGTATGCAGCAGAGAGCAGAAAAATTTGGCAGCGACGCAAAAACTTTCGCAACTGATAAAAGCAGAGCAGTAGGCGCAGAAATTGTACCGCTAGCTAAAAGAAGCAGCCGCGGTCTTGGTGATGTAATCATCCTCCTCATCAAAGTGTTTGCTTACTTTATCATAGGCTGTATAGCCATCAGCTTCATATTTGCCTTGTTTGGATTTGGCATCGTGTCCATCGGTATGTTCCCCGTAAAAGACTTTGTTTTAACAGATGGTTGGCAGAACGCATTTGCATGGGGCACCTTAATCTTTTTTATAGCCGTGCCTATCATCGGTATCATTACCTGGCTCATTCGTCGCCTGGCGAAAATCAAAACCAGTCGCAGATTGTTGCGCACTTCTTTTGTAGCAATGTGGATACTAGGATTGGTGTGTTTCATCGGCCTGGTAGTTACTGTGGCCAGGGACTTTAGAAGTACCAGCACCATCAATGAAGAAATGATTGGCCTTGCTAATGCAAGCGTGGGCAAACTGGAAGTGACTACTTTGGCGCCTTCTACCAAGTACTACCGCAACAAGTGGTTTAAGATGGAACCCTTCTCTGTAGTAGAAGACGATACCGCTATGGTTGGAAATGTAAGCGTGCAAATTGTAAAGTCTACAACCGACAGTTTCAAAGTAACAGTGTTGAAAATTGCCAATGGCCGAAACAGGCGAAGCGCTGATACACTGGCGGCAGGCATTCCTTTCACAGCTTATCAAACCGATTCATTGCTGATAATAGACAGGGGCATACCAATTAATAAAACAGAAAAATTTCGCAACCAGCGGGTTATTGTAACTATTTACGTGCCTGTGGGCAAACAAATAAAAGTAAACGATAACATTGGCTGGGATAATCACATCGAAATTGATGGTCCTGGTTCAGATGATTTCAATCTTGAAATGGCTGGTGTAGAACGGGGTTGGGAAAAAAATGTAGACTACATTATGAAAGAAGATGGTCTTTATACTCTAGAAGGTGTACCTGCAGATGAGTGGAAAAATGAGGACCGGGGTAGGTCAAAAAGGAAGGGCATTGACATTCGTGATGGTAAAAAAAGGGTAACAATAGACGAGAACGGCATACAGGTAGAAGATAATGTGGATGACAACTACCGCTATGAAAATGAACGCAACCAAAAAACCATCGACTCTTTAAAAGTTACCATCGAAAGCAACCAGCAAAGAGTGAAAGACTCTTTACAGAAAGTAAAAGAAAAGATAGAACAGGAGCTTCAAAAAATTGACAACAAAGTGTCTGGCACCAATGCCAACACAGAAAATGATCGCTTCGTATTGTCGGTTTACAAGCCACTGGCTATGATAATGATCAAATAAGAAGTTTCAATAGTTGAGTTGAAGTTGAAGCAAAAAAAGATCCCGCCGCATGGCGGGATTTTTTTTGCAACGCTGGCAACCTATAACGCCCAACGAATGACAATTGACTATTGACCATTGACAATGCACCACTACCCGAGCCTCCTCCAATTAAATACCCGCCACCTGCACCCACTTGGCTAGTATTATTTTACATTTGCCAACCGGAAACTTTTTCACCTAACACTATTTTAATTTAGTATCAATGAAGCAAACTCCTTTTACTCAAAAACACATAGACCTGGGCGCAAAAATGGCGGAATTTGCAGGTTACCATATGCCGATTTCCTATACTGGTATCAATGATGAACATGCTGCAGTTCGCAACAACGCCGGCGTTTTTGATGTAAGCCACATGGGGGAATTTATACTCAGAGGTGAAGGAGCACTAGAGCTTATTCAGCGCATAACAACCAACGACGCCTCTAAACTTACAGCAGGTAAAGCACAATACAGTTGCCTTCCTAATGCTGATGGCGGCATAGTGGATGACTTGCTGGTTTATTGCATAAAGGAAAATGAAACCTATATGCTGGTGGTTAATGCCGGCAATATAGACAAAGATTGGAACTGGATTACGGCACACAATACCGGTGGGGTACAAATGCAAAACATTTCAGACAGAACCTGTCTTCTTGCTATCCAGGGGCCCAACGCTACGAGGATCTTGCAGTCGCTAACCGACATAGATATTCTGAACTTAAAATATTACACGTTTACCAAAGGCAAATTTGCTGGCGTAGAAAATGTAATGGTAAGCGCTACCGGTTACACAGGAGCAGGGGGCGTAGAAATTTATTTTGAAGATAGCGAGGGTGCGGCCGACATAATTTGGGACGCTATTTTTAAAGCAGGTGCGGCACAGGGCATAAAACCCATTGGTCTTGGTGCCCGGGATACCTTAAGATTAGAGATGGGTTTCTGTTTGTATGGGAATGATATTGACGACAGCACCTCACCAATAGAAGCTGGCCTGGGTTGGATCACCAAGTTTTCCAAAGACTTTATATCCAGGGATATTTTTGAAGCAGAGAAAAACAATGGCCCCGCTAAAAAGCTGGTCGGTTTTACCATGATGGAAAAAGGAATAGCCCGCCACGATTACGAGATAAAGAATTTTGATGGTGAAGTCATTGGCCGTGTTACCTCCGGCACGCAGTCTCCAAGCCTGGGCAAAGCCATTGGTATGGGCTATGTAAATGCTGCGCAGTCTGCCCTTGGTTCTGAGATATTTATTTCGGTACGGCAAACTTTATTGAGGGCTACCGTTGTAAAAATTCCTTTTGTATAATTGATAAATACCTCGCTTTGGCAGAAATATTCCTCAGTACCCAGATAGAGTCCGATATACAAACGGTATTCGACATAAGCCGAAGTATTGAGCTCCACCTGGAATCTACCAAGCACACAGGAGAGGTTGCCATTGCCGGAGTAACAACAGGATTAATTGGACTGAATGAAGAAGTAACCTGGCAAGCCAGGCACCTTTTTAAGCAAAGAAGATTTACCTCCCGGATTACAGCCATGCAGGCACCCAATTACTTTTGCGACGAAATGAAGCAAGGTGATTTTAAGGAATTTTTACATGAGCATTTTTTTGAAGCAAATGAACGAGGCACACTGATGAAAGATCGCATTTTATTAGAAGCACCCTATGGCATACTAGGAAAATTAGTGACAGCAGTGTTCCTGAAAAAATTACATTAAAAGCTTTGTGGAAGAGCGCAACAAAGCCATTAAAGACTACGCTGAAAAGGGCACCTGGCAAAAAATATTAGCATGACAAAAACTATCAAACCCGCTTTATACACCTGCCTTTCTCCATCGCTACTTAAGCTCTACGATGTAAGCAACAGCATCGTGGTAATTATAGACGTATTGCGGGCTACCAGTACCATTGCCACCGCACTGCACAATGGGGCCAAAGCGATTGTGCCTGTAGACAGCGTGGCAGAATGCATTCGCATAGGAAAACAGATTGACGCCATTACCGCTGGCGAAAGAGATGGGCAGGTAGCAGAAGGTTTAGAATATGGCAATTCGCCTTTCGAATATCCAGCTTCTTTTGTGCAGGGAAAAACATTGGTACTAACCACCACCAATGGCACAAAGTTGTTGCACATGGCACTGGACAAAGGCGCTAAAGAAATTATTACCGGGTCTTTCCCTAACCTTGATGCAGTATGTGAGCATCTACGCAAAAAAAACCAACCAGTGGTGCTTGCCTGCGCCGCCTGGAAAGACAAAATAAATATAGAAGATACCCTGTTTGCCGGCGCTGTAATTGCTGCCCTTGGAGCTCAGTTTGATGTGGCATGTGACTCTTCTCAAATAGCACTGAACTTATATAATGCTGCAAAAAACGACCTGTACGAATTCATGAAATTGAATAATGCATCGCATTATCATCGTCTTACAAATTATGGATTAGAGAAAGATATCCGGTATTGCTTAACTGCCGGAGGAGCTAACGTGTTGCCTGCTTACAGAGACGGCAAGCTTATGTGTGAGGCTGTGTAAACAACTGATCTATCTCCAAGTAATTGTCTTGTTTGCGCAGGCCGCATCTCCACATTTTCCTTTACGGTTCTTTTCCATACCAGCAAACTTTTGTTTGAAACTCCCGGGCTCACCTTTTTTCCTTTACTTTTGTGAATTGCCCTTTTTTGAACAGGGATTACCAGCTGCTAAGCCTGATCAGGTGCAAAAAACTATCAAATTAAAATTATTCAATTGGCACTACCGCACCTTATCAAGCATGTTTACAACAACGGAACAGATGAAGTAATTCGCCGTGGAAAAAAAATTCACGCACTGGGTTATGTAGAAATGGTGGAGCACGACGAATTGATGGGTACCATTGTGTTTAGGGTAAAAGATGACGTGTACAATACTTTTTACAAAGTGTACATTCAAAAATATGCTGACGCCAAGCTAATTTCTCTCCGCTGCACCTGCCCCTATAACCTTGGAGAAATCTGCCGCCACGAGTCTGCAGCACTTTTTCGCTTGCAAGATATGGTTGATAAGAACATGCTCATGAGCAGCGCCATTCAGTATAACCAACGCCACACGGTAGCCAAAATGAAGCACATAGATCTGAAGATGATCAAAATGCTTTCATCGCCGGCCATTTACCAGGAAGCAGAAACTATCCTGAGAGGAACAAAGGCTACTATCATAAAATCTGCTGACGAACGGGTGGAAGCAACACTAGATTTTAATGGCGAACAATTTCCGCTGGTAATACAAAAGAACGACGAAAGAAACTTTGATACATCCTGCAGTTGCAGTGAAGCCATGCATCCCTTGTGTGAGCATAAAACGGTGCTGTTCCTGCAATTGCTTAACTCCTTTGGCCCCAATTATTTTGATACTATCCGCAACATGGATAAAGAAAAAAACAAACTGTTGCAGATATACGGTTACAGCCTGCAAGATGATCTTACCGGCAAATTTGAATTCATATACAAAGAGGGGAAGCCATTTTTGAAATTACTGGATGTCTCTATAAAAAGAGTTGCAGCATCTGCACCAGCGCCGGTTACCAGCTACGCACAGGAAGCCGTTGCTATTGCCGAAGAGCCTGTTGCGCCGGTACTTAGCGCAAATGGAAAGGTAACCCGGCTGGGCATTGTGTTTAATTTTAATGCCAAAACCTATCCAGGGTTTATTGTAGATACCCTGCAGGCAGAGGCGGATGAGGATGCAGGTAGACTGGTGGGCAAAACCGAAAAGTTAGACCTCACCAAATTTGTAAATACTGCCGTATTCAACGAGAATGACAAGCAGTTATTTCAGCAGGCACGCAAACTGCAGGATGCGGAAGTAAATAAATACCTCAATCGAAATTCGCCCTTCAGTGGCATTTGGGAAAACATCATTCAAACCGAGGGCGACGATTTGCCCGAAGAAACCAAAGCACTCATCACAGAATACCTTCATCCAAAACTTAAAAAAATATTTGAAGACCAAGCCAACCAATCCTACACTTTCATTTTACCTTTTGGCAAAACCTTTAGAACAGTAAACCTCACAGAAGTAGAGTTAAGCGACGAGTTCATCTCTCCGGTGTTTAAAGTGGTGGCTAACAATGGCCATTTTGAAATGATTTGTATGGTAAAGCTGCAGGGAGAACTGATACCATTTAGCAAAAACGAATGTGAAAGCAGCCTGCTGTTTTTATACGAAGGCAATGTCTATTTGTGGAAAAAGGCGGAAGATGTATTGCAGGCAGAAAAGTTTATCACAGACGGTAACATACAACTGAGTAAAGCGGAATGGACAGAGAAGCTGCACAAGGTAATTTTACCCCTTACAAAAGAATACCAGGTAGAGTTTGATAAAAGCCTGGTAACAGAAATAAAAGATACTGTACCAGATGTAAAACTGATGTTGCAGGAAAAGGGTGACTACCTTTTGTTTCAGCCGGTATTTAATTATGGTGGCTTCGAAACCCGGCTTACAGACAAGGCAACTCTCAGCATACCCGATGGTGACAAAATATTGGTCATTCACCGAAATACGGATGCCGAGCAGGCATTTGTAAGCAAATTAGATACGCTGCATACCATGTTTGTAACGCAGGTAGAAAGTGGGAGCCTTGCTTTGAGGGGTGCTGATGTGTTGCGCAACAACTGGTTTTTCCTTTTTGTAGATGCCATGAAGGAAATGAAAATTCCTGTTTTCGGTTTTGAGGCATTGAAGAATTTTCGCTTCAATACTGCCCGGCCTACTACTCATATACATGTAAGCAGCGGCCTCGATTGGTTTGATGCAAAGGTGGAAATAGAGTTTGGAAAAGAACGGGTAGGCATAGCAGATATTAAAAAAGCCCTTGCAAGCAAACAGTCGTTTGTGCAACTTGGCGATGGAACACTGGGAATATTGCCAGACGAGTGGCTTAAAAAATATGCCTTGTTGTTTAAGGTAGGTGACGGTCGGTCAGATAAATTACGCCTAAGCAAATATCACATGAGTGTGATAGATGAGCTCTATGAAAACAGGGATGAAACGGAAATGAGTTTTGCCCTAGACGAAAAATATGAAAGGCTTAAAGAGTTTAAAAACATACCGGAAGTGCCAGCGCCTGCAGAGGTTGCCCATATTTTAAGGCCCTACCAGCTTTCCGGTTTTCAGTGGCTCAATTATTTAAATGACGTGGGTTGGGGTGGAATTTTGGCAGATGATATGGGTTTGGGTAAAACAGTACAGGCCCTCACCATGCTGGACTATTACAAAACCACCAATGGCAGCTTAAAGGCAATTGTAGTTTGCCCTACCACCCTAATTTATAACTGGCAAAACGAGGTGAAAAAATTTACGCCTTCTCTCACCTATCATATTCACCACGGCAGCGCACGCAGCCGCAGTGCAGAGGAGTTAAGCAACCACCACATCATCATTACTACTTATGGTACGCTGCGCAGCGATATACAGATTTTGCTAAAGATGTTTTTTGATTATGTGATCCTCGATGAAAGCCAGGCCATTAAAAACCCGGCTTCCAAGGTAACCAAGGCAGCCTCCCTGCTCACCGCAAAAAACCGGGTGTGCATGAGTGGTACGCCGCTTCAAAACAACACTTTTGATATTTTTGCCCAGATGAATTTCCTTAACCCGGGCTTGCTGGGTAGCATGGAGTTTTTTAGAAATGAATTTGCCACACCAATAGATAAATTTGGCGAGCAGGAGCAAAAAGATCACCTGCGCAAATTATTGTTCCCTTTTATTTTGCGGCGCACCAAGGAGCAGGTGGCCAAAGACCTGCCGGAGAAAACAGAAACCATCCTTTTTTGCGAAATGGAAAAGGAACAACGCAAAATTTACGATGCCTATCGCAATAGTTATCGGGATAAGATTATGGGTACTATTGATGACCAGGGTATCGGCAAATCTCAGTTGACCATTTTACAGGGGCTTATGAAGCTCCGGCAGATTTGCGACAGCCCGGCAATTCTAAATGAAGACGAAAAATATCCCAATCATTCTATTAAGCTCGATGAGTTGACCCGGGAGATCTCAGAAAATATTGGAGATCATAAAGCTTTGATTTTTTCCCAGTTCCTGGGTATGCTGGCGTTGATAAAGGCCAAACTGAAAGAGCAAAACATTCCTTTTGAATATTTTGACGGCAGCACTTCGGCACCAGATAGAGAAAAAGCTATTCAGAATTTTCAGAACAATGATGAATGCAGGGTGTTCCTTATTTCTTTAAAGGCAGGTGGTGTGGGCTTAAATCTTACGGCCGCAGACTATGTTTACATTGTAGATCCCTGGTGGAATCCGGCTGTAGAGCAACAGGCCATTGATCGTACCCACCGTATCGGGCAAACAAAAAACATATTTGCCTACCGGATGATTTGTATAGATACCATTGAAGATAAAATTTTACAACTGCAGGAACGGAAGAAAATTTTAGCCAGGGAGCTTATAACTGATGACAATGGTTTTGTAAAAGCATTGAGCAAGGCGGACGTTGAATATTTGTTTAGTTAACATTACTACCTCTGGCTCAGGAGACCCATGTGAGAGAATGGTCATTTAATAGGTAACATAATTCAACAACAAGTTGACAGTTATCGTCCCGCTAGCAAAACTAAATGGACAAAGTCCGCCTTGATTGTCCCTTTTATTATTGTCTGCATAAAGTTTTCCGTTTTCCACTATGAAAATCGAATACTGTCCTGGGGCAATGTCTGCTTGGAAAAAACCATTTTCGCCTGTCTCCACTTGTGCTATAAATCGTGTATTAAGCGAATCAAAAAAAGGTCCGTATGGGTTATACGGAATAGTATTATCTGCCTTGCTGTAGTCATAAATTCTTACAGTTCGCCGAACCGGACAATGCCTTATTCTGCAAGGGTTATATGGAATTGAAGGCATGCAATCTCCTTCCGCTAACGACACAGTTCCCCAAACACCCCTCGTTATAGTCACTTTCTTTGCGTTATCAGCATACACATTCTGTATATCACATCCATTTAGTGGCGGGTTGCTGACATTGTCCTTCTTACAACTATAAAAAAGTAGAGTAAATAGACAAAGGGTTAAAAATATTCTCATTATATGCCTTTTTAATATGACGCTACTAAAGACGAAAACGTTGCAGCGAGCTTCGTATATAATGATGTTTAAACGCAATAGGCGTGGTCCCTGCTCTGCATGGGAATTATTGTCCCATCTCTAGATGTATGGGCATAAAAAAACCTTTCAACTGCGTAGCCAAAAGGTTTTAGACGGTTTTGTAAAGAGTCCTGCTTTTAAGATGCAATAAAATTCTTTAACCGTTGAAAGTCTTTGCCCGAATCGCTGAAAAACAGGCTATTGAAAAGCACTGTAATAGTTTTTGCGAATGTGGTGAGCGTTAGTTGGTTTGGTTCATTTCTTTTCATATAATTGGATTTTAAGAGAGGATATAAAGTTATAATCTGCGGAAGTCCCGGTCAAGAGGGGATTTGCTGAATTTTAAGAATGGTAAATTCCACACAAAATCCGGGTTATCCCAACCTTGAACTTCTACCTTTTTTCAAGCGGTCTGTTTTTTTATAATACCGTATCGGGTAAATATCCGGGCGCTGTATTAGTTTGTTTAAAAGGCCTTTCAGCAAAAACAAAATGGGATGTTGACTGTAATTGGAAATATTGCTCATTTTATAGCTTTTTCTAATAGAGAACGAAGGGTTTGGAGAAAATATTGCTTTCATTACCGCCTCAATCTGAATTTAAGTCTTTTTACCCGGCAAACCGAACTTTTGATTGTTCCGTATGTTGTTAAATAGAAATTCACTAACTACAATTTAATTAAACGAAAAATGAAAAAGAACTTTTTATCAATTGTTATGATCGCTGCGGCATCATCTGTAATGTTTACTGCATGTAACGATGCAAGTAAAGAAACATCTACCACAAGCACTACTGACACCAGCATGACCACTACAGCTACAGAGCCTGCAGCAGCAACGGAAGTAGGTGTTATGGTTGGCGGTGCCAACATGGTTCCTTCTAAAAATATCGTAGAAAATGCGGTAGGTTCTGCAGACCACACAACGCTTGTAGCAGCTGTAACTGCAGCCGGCCTTGCTGAAACCTTAAGCGGAGCTGGTCCTTTCACCGTTTTTGCTCCTACCAATGCTGCGTTTGAAAAATTGCCAGCCGGTGCGGTACAAAACCTTCTAAAGCCAGAAATGAAAGCTGACCTTACTAGTGTTCTGACTTACCACGTTGTGCCAGGTGTTTTCAAAGCTGCTGACCTGAAAGATGGCCAGAAGTTGAAAACAGTTCAAGGTAAAGAATTGACTGTATCTATAAAAGATGGCAAAGTAATGATCGATGGTGCTACTGTAACCATTCCTGATGTAATCTCTAGCAATGGAGTTACCCACGTAATTGATGGCGTGTTAATGGCTAAAAAATAATGATCTAGTTGTTTGTTGTTTTATAAGGAAAAGCTGCCCCCAAAGGCAGCTTTTTTCATGCATACCTTTCCTATGTGTAGTCCTTCAAACAAAGTGCAATTGATGTCTGCAATAACACAATGACAATGGCGAAACTAACTACTCACTGATGCCTGCCAATTATTAACGAGGTGACCCCCCCCGATTGAACTTTGACCAAGGAACGCTACATTCACACTATGAAAAGATTGCTGAGCATCCTCTTCCTGTTTTTTGCAATAAAAACTATCGCTCAAAAGCGCAGCTTTCTTTTGGTAGGCACCTACACTTCTTCTACAAGCGAAGGCGTATATGTATATGACTTCAATACCGCTAATGGAGAGACGAGGTGGGTAGATATGGCAAAGGTTGCCAACCCTTCGTACTTGGCCGTAGCGCCTAACGGAAAGAATGTTTTTGCCGTAAGTGAAGTAGCTGGCGAGCGGGAGAAAGGGGGCATGCTCGTATCATTTGCTTTTGATAAAAACACCGGTAAGCTTACTAAACTAAACCAACAATCCTCCAAAGGAAAGAATCCCTGTTATGTAGCTGTAGATAAAACGGGCAGGTGGGCCTTGGCTGGCAATTACAGCAGTGGCAGCCTTGCTGCTTTACCTATTTTACAAAGCGGGTTTTTAGACAGTGCCGTTTCAGTTATAGAACACAGTGGTAGCAGTGTGAATACCGACCGGCAGAATGAGCCTCATGTACACGCCACTGTTTTTTCCCCAGATAATAAATTTGTGCTGGTGCCAGATCTGGGCATCGACAAAATAATGGTCTATGCTTTCAATAAAAAGACAGGTGCGCTCACACCGGCTGCTCAGCCATTCGTAATGACTAAACCGGGTTCAGGCCCACGGCATCTTACTTTTCACCCCAACAAAAAATTTGTTTACCTGCTGGAAGAATTGACCGGGAGTATTTCAGCTTATCGTTACCAAGCCAAGGCTGGCGCATTGCAATTACTTCAAAATATTTCTACACTCCCGCCCGAGTTTATGGGGTACCCCGGCAGTGCAGATATTCATGTATCGGCAGATGGCAAGTTCTTATATGCAAGCAACCGTGGCGAAAGTAACAGCATTGCCATCTTTGCTGTAAACCAACAAACTGGCGCACTAACTGCCATAGGCCATCAGTCTGTGCTGGGTAAAGCTCCCCGCAATTTTAATTTTGATCCTACCGGCAATTGGCTGTTGGTAGCCAACCAGGAAAGCAACGAAATAGTAATTTTTAAAAGAGATAAGGGAACCGGCTTGATGACAGATAGCGGAAAAAGGATAAAGCTAGGTAAGCCGGTGTGCGTAAAGTGGGCCAGGGGTACCTAGATTAAAAACGCCAGCTTAGGCGTTTGTTATTGTTTTTTAGATTGATTTCATTCAAGTCTTTTATGGCTGTTCTGCAACAGGGCAATAACAACTGCGTTGCTTATAGCTGCTTTATGCTTCGCACTTCCCACAGGTAAATCGGCTGCTACCCGAGCCCGGCTGCAACCATATTATCCTTAAAACATAGTGAGCAATTAATGCCTCGCTAAGGCTCGCAAAAATTTACACATCTCAGTTTGTAAACGTATTAAAAACCCGCATCATGTTTGTAGTTCAGGTGTACTGCTGTCTTAGCAGATCTCATCTTAATACGTAAATCATGTTTATAAAATTTTCACCCGGCTTAGCGATGTTGGGTTGCTGTTTCTTGTTATCCGCCACCAGTGCTTGTAACAGTGGTTCTACTAGTGCTACCAGCAAGCAAACCAGTACTGATATCAGTGCGGTAGCAGATAGTAACAATATTGAACTAAAGCCTACCGGGCCTTTACCAGAGTGGGCCCCATCTATTAAACCAGAGATGCAGGCCGTGATAGAAAAACTGGTTGCATTGGGTGGGAAACCCGCTGAAACCTTAGAGGCCAAAGAGGCCCGGATGCAGCCTACTCCTGCCGATGCAGTAAAGGCATTAATGCAGGAAAAAAATATGCCCCCTCCTGCTCCGCTTTGTGATACCATGGGCAAGGATATTCCCGTAACTGGTGGGGTAACCCATGTAAGAATTTACACGCCCAAAACTGCTGCAGCCAACTACCCTGTTATCGTGTATTACCATGGCGGCGGCTGGGTGATAGCAGACATCAATGTTTACAACTCCAGTGCACAGGCATTGTGCGAGCAGGCCGGTGCCGTTGTGGTTTCCGTAGAATATCCGAAAGGACCCGAAAATAAATTTCCTGCAGCACACATGGTGTCGTTTGATGCTTATAAGTGGGTGCTTGCAAATATGGCGTCTATCAAAGGAGATTCTGCACACATTGCCCTGGTGGGAGAAAGCGCAGGGGGTAACCTGGCTGCCAACGTAAGCATGATGGCCCGTGATAAAAAAATAAAAATGCCCTTGTACCAGGTGTTGGTTTACCCGGTGGCAAACAATGATATGAACAGCGAGAGTTACGTAAGGTATGCTAACGCAAAACCATTGAGTAAAGCAATGATGGGGTGGTTTGTAAAGAACGCATTGCAGTCGGAAGCTACCGCTGCCGATCCCCGCATTAGCCTGGTGAGGGCTAACCTCGCAGGCCTGCCAGCTACGCTCATCATTGGTGCAGAAATAGATCCTTTGCAAACAGAAGGCAAACTATTATCAGAAAAATTAAAACAGGCGAATGTTACCAGCGACTATCAATTGTATACCGGCGTAACGCACGAATTTTTTGGAATGGGAGCGGTAGTGCCACAGGCCAAAGAAGCCATGGCACTTGCAGTGAGCAAATTAAAAGGCGCTTTTGCGAAGTAAAAAAGACCTATGCACTGACTAAACATCTGCGCAAGTGCAAGCAGATAAAAAAGTCCTGGTACCAGAAGTGCCGGGACTTTTTGTTTCGCAATAGGATTACAACCCTGGAATATTTATTGCCTGGTAATTTTTTAAGCATTGCATTGAGCCCTCGTTACTATAACGCAAAGTGTTAAGGCCGACTGATCTTTAAACGTGTGATACTCTTGCTTAAAAAATTGATTAGTACTGTGATTGCCGTGAATGCTGTATGGCCACTTAACATTAAAATAATATTTTGGTAATGCTCTATTGAAGAGAAGCATGAGACGATTCAATAATATCGTACAGGAAAGGCAAACCCCTTACCGCCAAAACCAGACTATCATGCAGGGGATTCAATTTTTTGAATACAAAAATTTATTAGAGTCTTTGCGCAAACTTGAAGAAGCTGAAATAAACCCGTCGGCCGAAATGCCTTCGCAGCAGGTGCTAGAGCAAGAAGCTAAGTTAAAAAATATTTATGTGGAATATAGAGAGGCTGTAGATCGTGTAGCTAACTGTATTCGGCAGTTTGAAGAGCACAAGCTACAGATAAGGAGATTTGTAAAACATCACAAGCAGCCTGGGAGATCGGTGAGAAGGAGTCTTTAGGCATTTCCAGGGTACATCGCACGCAGAGGCGTTATATTGTTTTCCATCTCATAAAACATTTTGCCACCAGGAAATCAAAAAACAGCCGCTTATTCGCAGGCTGTTTTTTGATTTCATTTTTGATCTTATTTCTGTATCAGCAATTTTATTTTTTTGTCTGCTCCATTTGTTTCTTTTATGTGCAGGTAATAAACACCATCAGCAATGTTGGATACATCTACAAGTTGGACATTATGGGCCTAGTAAAATTTTACAGTCCCGATCTTGGATTCCATTTAAAACGGCTGAGTGGATCTTGCTAAATAAGCAATCTGTTTTACACAAGCAAAACGCCCATTTGAAAAAATGGGCGTTTTGCTTTTCATCTTTTTGAACTATTTCTGTATCAAAACTTTCACCTTCTTATCTACTCCGTTTTCGTCTCTCACACTTAGTACATACGAACCGTTAACTACATTTGTAACATCCACGTAATTAGTTCCGTTGGTCAATTTGTTTTTTGAAATCACCTGTCCAGTGATCGACATTAACAAGGCCTCTGTTATACCTGTTGTTCCTGTTAGGCTTACATATAATTTGCCATCCTGCACAGGATTGGGATAAACATTCACCTGTACCGTTTTGCAATTGACAAACACCGGTAGCACATTCGAATATTTATGGCTGCCATCTTTATCAATTATTTTAAGCCGGTAGAATACCCTTGCCGAAGTCGCATTCAAACTCACATCAGCAAAATTGTAATTGGTCTTTGTTGATGGTGAAATAGCATTAGCAGTCACAGCTCCCAAACCTCTCCAAACTCCATTTGATGCTTCACTTCTTTCAATCTCAAAACGATCGCTGTTGATTTCGTTTTCGGTTTCCCATTTTAAAGATGGCAGACAGTTGATTAACGAGGCTTTAAAATCTAAAAGGGTTAAAGGAAGAGTACCCGAGACAACTGTAACAGTAGAAGTTGCATTATCATCTGCTGTGACATTACCACTGGGAGCAGGGCCGAGAGCCGCACAGCTTGCTCCACCAAAATTCAACTGACCTAAAAAGGTTGATGGGCCACCAACTGTCACCCCCCTTACCTTGAGTATTATTGTACGAGAATCGCTACCTGCAATAACATCGAGACCATTACAAATGCGAAGTTGTGCTCCGGTATTCGAAACAATTGACCATCCAGCTGGCAAACCTGTTTGTTCTGCATCTGGTAAAAATGTTACTATGGCGGGTACAGTTACAACAGGCCTTACTTTAAAAGCGACAATGTTGGCAGTACCTGTGTTACCTACTACTACCTGGAGATCAAGTGTAGATCCTACTGGCACTTCTCCTGCATTATTGGGGTTAGTAGTACCCAATCCTATAACACTGATAGTTGGGTTTGCCTGCGCTAACACTTTTGTTGTTACCAAAGCAAATATTAAAAAGATGAAAATTGATTTGTATTGTATCATTTTGTTTTTTTTTTGAATGGTTAAAAATGCCGACTTAACTTCTAAAAATATTAATTCTATTTATTCATTTTTATAAATTTCGTTTCCTTTTTTTCATCTCCATTTATGTACACAATCACATAATTCCCACAGGAAAGCCTGGATATGTCAAGGTTGGTTATGAAACTATTTTGTGGTACAAAATGCGTCAAAACCTTAGTACCATTTGCAGAAAAAATCTGCAAAAAGGATGCCTTTCCAATAGATGCTGAATGGTTCACTGTAATATTGTTATGGGCAGGATTTGGAAACAGTTTTATTTCTACACATCCGGGGGGAAAAATAAGTAAATCGACAGATGTGCTGCAGCCTTTTGAATCAAGTACTATAAAGTTCCAGCTGCCGGGCCCCTTTACAAAATTACCTATCCCGGTGTAAGGAGAAGTTCCTCCCGTAGATGTTACATTTACCAGTGTATTGCCGCCACAAAAGTAAATTGGTTTTGCAGTTGCAGATGCTTTCAAAATACTGGGCTGGGCCACGTTTAAAATTGTACTCACTGAAGTAGAGCAGGCAGGATTGCTTATGAGTCTTACATTAGCAGAATAGGTTCCTGCAACAATATTAAAGGTATTACTGGATTGATAGGGCCCGTTATTTAAATTATATTCATAAGCCCCTAACCCACCAGTCGCCAATAAGGTTAGTGTTGCAGAACCACCATTGCACACTATAGAGGAAGCGGAAGCTGTTGCGGTAATTGGGGTTGGTTGCGTAATTAATATTCCGCTGCCGCTGCTAATACAGCCATTTGAACCTTTTACAGAAATTGTGTAAGAACCTGCACCTGCAGTAAACACATTTGCATCTTGAAACAACCCAGCGTTTATACTGTACTGGTAAGGAGCAATGCCATCGGAGGCAGTTGCTGTTATCAAACTATTGCCTCCAAAACAGGTAATTGGAGTAAATACTGACGATAATGAAGGTGTGGCAGGCTGTGCATTGACTACAATATTATTTGTAATGTTGGGGGTACAGCCACTTCCATTTTGTACTGCCAACGAATGAACGCCTGACGTTGTGGTATAACCACCAACAGGGTAAGGAGCAAAAGGTCCAGCGTCCAAACTAAAATTTAAACCCGCAGTAACTGAAGCAACTGTAATGGTAGCGGTTGAAGAAGTACAACTTGGTTGTATTACAGTTACCGTCGGCGCATTTGGTGAAGCTGGCTGTGCATCTATGGTAATATTTGTAAAGGGGGATGAGCAACCATTTATGTTTTGCGCAACTAAAGTGTGGGCTCCCGAAGAAATTCCGGCAAATCCGCCAGCGGGATATGCAGCAAAAGCACCGCCATCTAAACTGAAAGTTAAACCTGTAACAGGTGACGAAATTGTTATGGTGCCTGTTGCTTCCGTACAAGTCGGTTGAGATATTGTAACGGATGGCGCCGAGGGCGCACCTACGACGGCAATAATATTTACATTGGCAGAAGCAGGAGAAGCACAGCCTGCAGAATTGGCAACAGTAAATGAATAAGAACCAGCTGCAAGATTATTTACCGCGGTACTCGGAGTATTTCCTGAGATAGTTCCCGGCTCAATTGTCCATACGCCAGCCGGTAGATTATTTAGAACAATTGATCCGGTAGATATTGTACAGTTGGGTTGGGTAACAGCACCTATTTCCGGGGTTGATGGTGATGGAGGTTGTGGATTCACATTAATAGTGGCTGTCGGCGAGAGGCAGGTATTGCTATTTTGTGAAGTGATAGTGTGGGGTCCGGCTGTTAACAAATATCCACCTGCAGGGTATGCGGAAAATAGACCGCCATCTAAACTGAAAGTTAAGCCTGTGGTGGCAGAAGAAATAGTTACTATTCCGTTAGACACAGTACAGGTTGGTTGTACAATATCTATAGAGGGTAAGGGTATTGGTGCTGGTTCTGTTACATTCAGTATTGTGGAAGCCACGCATGTTGATGGATTATTCACCTCTCGCACTGTTACTGTGTATATTCCCGCAACCACATTATTAAATAGATTAGCTGTTTGAAAAGTAGCACCTCCGGTTATACTGAATTCTACAGGACCGGTAGCCGACGTTGCGGAGGCGGTAATAGTGGTTGAACCGCCATTACATAAAATAGTGCCTGCCGTTGCATTTATGCCGAGGCTGCAACCCGCCACTACCTGTACTGTAGATGTAGAAACGTCATCGGCTATGTTATTTCCCGCTACAGCACTGCCTGGAGTCGCACAACTTACTCCGTTGGCAAAATTTAGTTGTCCCTGAAATGTTGAAGGGCCACCTATGGCAACACCCTGAACCTTTATAAGTATCGTACGTGAAGATGATCCGCCAATTACATCAGTTCCATTACAAATACGAATTTGTGACCCACTGCTTGTTACAATAGACCATCCGGCAGGCAGGCCTGTTTGTTGAATGCCTGGCAAAATAGTTACGATAGCAGGAACCGTAATTACCGGCCTTAATTTAAAAGCTTGAATGTTTGAAACACCGGTGTTACTTATCGAAATTTGAAGATCAAGTGTAGAGCCTAAGGAAACCAAGCCAGAATTTAAGGGTAACACTGCGATAGCGGGATTGGCCTGGCTCCATACATCTGTTTTCAAAAAGAAAATAGTGATACAAAAAAATATCCAAAATTTATTAATTTTCATTTAGCTTAAGATGTTGATTTAATGAATTTACTCTCGGTGCTATTTTATTACCCTTATGGTTGAAGTTGAGGTGTTATCGGCAAAATTATCTCCTTGAGGTGCAACGCCGGCAGCAGAGCCTGGTGCAATACCATTTGAAAAATTCAAATTACCAGTAATAGTAGCGGGACCACCTTTTGATTTTCCCCTTATGGCTATTAAAATGATACGGCTTTCGTTTTCTAAAATGACATCTGAACCGTTAGTAAGCAATAGAACTCCATTACTATTAGAAATTATTTCCCAGCCTTTTGGTAATACATGACCAGTTTTTGGCACATCTACCAGTGCAGTGGGGAAACTGATTTGAGGTTTTAGTTTGTATGCAGAGATTGACTTAGTAGGGCTTGTGTTATTTATAGCAATTTCAAAAAAAATGATTTCCCCCTTTTTTGCTATGCCTGAGTTTCTAGTAAGCACATTGATCAATACATTTTGTGAAAACAAGTTCGCAGAATTTAAAATACCAAGTACCACAAATGTGAATTGTAATAAATTTTTCATCAAAGTTTTGAAATTTATTTTATAGAGGAAGTCTGTAGTAACCGTGAAGGAAACATATCTGACCTTTGTTATAGTTGTTTCGGTGAAAGTAGAAATATGGTCACTAGAAATTGGACATGACAGATTATCTAATCATTATCTAAATGTTATTACCAACCTCACTACATGATTCGGATTAATGTAGAATGTTAATGTTTGCATAACATATTGTTTACAGGGTTTAAGCAATAATAAATTTCCTTTGCGGAAACTGCTGTAATATGAAGAGTTTATGTTTTTTGTTTGTACTGTTTTTGAATATTAATTCTTTCGGGCAGGCAGGAAAGATCACCGGCAAAGTTGTTAATACCAGTTCCGGCCAGCCTTTGGGAGGCGCTACTTTAATTTTAATAGAAAAATCTCTATCGAGGGCCGCAGATTTAAACGGTGTATTTTCTTTTAGCAAATTAGCACCCGGCAAATATTCAGTAAAGTGTACTTATGCAGGTTTTCAGGATAAAATAATCGAGGAAATTGTAGTTAAGGAAAATGATAATTCAGATATTAGTATTTCTTTAGAAAGCAAATTATCCGGTGAAGTGGTAGTAACTTCAACAACAAAAAGGATAAAAGCCGCAGGTGAAACAGTAGCTTCCCTTTTAATTGCCCAAAAAAACAGTGCCAATGTAAGCGATGGTATTACTGCAGAGTCTATCAAAAGAACACCTGACAGAAGCAGCAGCGATGTTATTAAAAGGGTAAGCGGTGCAAGTATTCAGAATGATAGGTTTGCTATTATAAGGGGGCTAAATGACCGATACAATTCCGCCTTTATTAACGGTGCCCCGCTTCCGAGCACTGAAAGCGACCGCAAAGCTTTTGCATTTGACATTTTTCCATCAGCTATTCTTGACAACCTGGTAATATTTAAAACCGCTACCCCCGATAAAACGGGTGAGTTTGGTGGAGGAATTATTGAGATTACGACAAGATCCACTTCCTCCAAGCCCGTTGGGATTATCTCTATAGGCCAGGGGTTTAATTCCTTGACAACAGGCACTAATCGTTATGTTTCTGAAATGAAAGGAAAAAATGACTTGCTGGGTTTGGACGATGGATCCAGAGCTCTGCCCGCGGGACTACCCCCTGACCTTAATAGTTTTAATAATTTATCGTTTGATGAGCAACTAAACCTGGCAAAAAGTTTTACTAGATATAAATGGGGAATAAGAAATGTGCATACACGACCTAATTTGAGTTTTCAGTTAGCTAAAAGTTTTAACATAAACCGAAAGCAGGAGGAATTTTTGGCTTCTCTATTTTCAATTACTTATAACAGGAGTTTTGTTTTTTCAAGCGGCGAAAGAAATAGTTATGATGGACCCGGAACCTACACCGGCATTCCAGATCCGGTATCAAACCCAGACTACTATCCCATTCAAAGGAGAAAAGCGATAGACTCTATATACAATGAAGAAGTGATATGGGCCGCACTTGGCAACCTATCAGTAAAAATTAACAACCGAAACAACCTAAGCTGGAAGAACAACCTGAGCATAAATACTGACAACAGATTAGTGCGGCGTGTGGGCAACTATGATTTTAATGATGAGCCAAATGCTATCATATCAGAAACATACAGGGCTTTTATATCAAATAAAATATCTAGTTCCCAGCTTATAGGAGAGCACCAGATAGGTCCTAAAAAAACAAGAGTAAACTGGCTGGCAGCATATAGTAAGGTTAGCCGGGGTATACCAAATCAAATGATTTCATCAAATGGAAGTTTGCCCAGCTCCGTTGGTGGAGAAGGTCAGAATGGCAGTATGGTTTCTACCAATTCGCAGGAAAATATCAGAAATGCTAAAATGGATATTTCACAGCCGTATACCTTCATGAAAAATAGCCAAAACCTTTTAAAAATAGGTGCAGGTTATCAGTATAGAGAGCGGGACTTCACAAGCAGACAATTAGGATTTCTACAATATCTTGGATCAACTTACGAAAGGGACCAATCTGTCTATAACCTCCCCGAAGACCAACGTTTTTTGGGTCAGTATTTAGGATTAATGGCAAATGGAAAAGCAGGTGTAGCAGTGCGGGATGGAACGGTACCTAATTCTAAGTATTCGGCAACTTCCATCACTACTCATGCTTATATCATGAATGATCAGAGGTTCAAAAAAATGAGGCTGATATATGGTTTGCGTATGGAAAGCTTTAACCAGAAATTAGAAGCACCTCAAAGGGGTTTAACAACTATTAACTTGGATTACACAAAGGTAGACTACTTACCTTCAGCTAATTTTGTATATGCCCTCAATCCTAAAACAAATTTACGCCTCTCCTATAGCGAAACTTTAAACCGGCCTGAGTTTAGAGAACTGGCTCCCTTTGGTTTTTATGAATACGTCACAGGGCTTTATGTATTTGGGAATGAAAACTTAACAAGGGCGAAAATAAATAACTACGATTTTCGGTACGAAATTTATCCGGGCAGGGCACAGTTGCTATCAGCATCTGTTTTTTATAAAAAGTTTACCGACCCGGTTGAGTTTGTTACACTGCCAACAAATATAAACGAGGCTACTTACGAAAATAATCCTACCGCAACTATTTATGGTTTAGAAACTGAATTCAGGGTGCTTTTATCTACCCTGTTCGGTACTAAAAGTGAAAATGCTTTTTTTAGTAAGGTTACGCTATCGGGTAATGCTGCACTAATAAAGTCTGAAGTGCCACTTGGCAACAAAGGTGCCGACTCTTCTGAACTTACACGTCCATTGCAGGGTCAATCACCCTATATCATCAATTTTTCATTAGCTTATAGTGATGAAAAAGCAGGTTTGTCTTCTACGTTATCCTTAAACAGAATTGGCCAAAGGCTGGCCATCGCTGGTAATAGGGACCGGCCTGATTTCTATGAAAAAGAAAGAACGGTCATTGATTTTCAAATAACAAAAACTTTTTTAGACAATAAAGTGGAGTTGAAAGTAAATGCAAGAGATTTATTAGCGCAACAGATACCAGTTTACATGGATATGGACAAGACTAAATCGTTTACAGAACCGGACAGGATTTTTTCATCCAATAATGCACCCAGGGTAATTACGTTCACGGCAAGTTTAAAATTTTAAGTCTACGTATAGCAGGTAATCACCTGATACATTCCATCAAAGCTTTTATCAAGTTTTAAAGAGGATTTTCATCTCTATTTACTTACGGTATTCAACTTACTGCCTAAAAATTTGCTTAACAATTTGATTCTTTTTTGGTAACAAGCCCTTTTAACTTTTTGTTATACGTTTGTCTTGTCATTATAACCGCTGGCGAAAATTTCCCCGCAATTATTTTGAATACTCCGATATCCTTTCAACTGCACATACCCTTTTTGAAGACCATTTTCTGCATGGCTTAAAACTTAAAAACATTTTATTTCAGTGAAAACTGACTAGGTGATATCATTTAAAAAATGGTAGCCGATAGTTCTTTGTGTTACCCTTACTGTAAAACATTTATTAAAATAAGTGCTCGGTTTTTAAGGTAGCAATGACACAGCACTAGTACAAATCCAACATACAAACAAAATTTAATCATTTAAATTATTCTAATCACATGCACAGAAAATTTTAAAAAACTCACAAAACAATTTCGCAAACACGCATTTATCTACTAAAAAAAATTACAAAAAAATGAGACAGAAATTTTTATCTATTTTGCCTTTATTGTTGTTTGCAACAATAATTGTTAATGCCCAGGAAGCTACAAGTTACCGTGGCGCATTTGCTCCTGCTCCCGTAAAACAGTGGACTGACAACTGGGTTAACTGGGATCCGCAAAACACTTTCTATCCGGCACCCACGGTAACTATCTCAGGTGTTATTGGAACCCAAACCTGGACAAGAAACAACACCTACCTGTTACAAGGGGTTGTATATGTTGATAGCCTTGCAACCCTTACTATCGAAGCAGGAACAGTAATTCGTGGAGATGCTAATACCATCATCAGTTCTTTGGTAATACAAAGAGGCGCACAGATTATTGCTAATGGTACAGAGTGTAATCCGATCGTTTTTACATCAAGCAAAGCAATTGGTGCAAGAGTAAGGGGAGATTGGGGTGGTTTAACTATCCTGGGCAGAGGGCTTACAAACCAGGGGGCTAACGTAAACATTGAAGGTATTGGTGCAGGCGAACCTAGAGCCCGTTATGGTGGTACTAATAACGCTGATAATTCAGGTTCTTTAAAGTACATACGTATTGAGTATGCTGGTTTTGCAATAACCAATGGAAACGAATTAAATTCTCTAACATTTGGTGGTGTAGGTAGTGGTACAACTGTAGATTATGTACAAACTTCATTTGGTAATGATGATGCATTTGAATGGTTTGGTGGTGCAGTAAATGCAAAGCATTTGGTTGCTTACAGAACCCTGGATGATGATTTTGATACAGATTTTGGTTATAGCGGTTTAGTTCAATTCGGTTTGAGTATTAAAGATCCTGCTGTAGCTGATGTTGCTGCTCTTTCCACCTCAGAAGGTTTTGAATCGGATAATGACGCTGCAGGTAGTACTTTAACGCCAAAAACAAGTGCCAGCTTTTACAATATTACACAAATTGGTGCCTTTAGATGTGGCAGCAATGCTGGTGGTATTACCCAACCAACTGCTGATGCTTTTAGAAGAGGTGCCCGCTTAAGAAGAAGGACAGAGTTAAAGATTTTCAATAGTATTTTTATGAATAACTGGAGAGGATTATTAGTAGATGCTAATACATTACTTGGTCCCGTTGCATTCAGAAATAATATTATAGCAATGGATCTAACCACAGTGTGGGTTGCCCCATATGCTGGTGCAGCGTTAGCGGCGGAAGACGCAGCTACCAATACTTTCTTAACTGCTGCTGCAAATACGAATACTGTCCTTACAACACCTTGCGATTTATTGGTAAACGCATGGAATTTCTTAAATCCTGATTACCGTCCAAATGCGGCAGGTTCAGGTGCTGCAGTAGCAGGAACAGATTTAGCTCCTGGCATTCAAATACAAACAGGTTTATTTACGGCTAACCAAACTGCGGAAGTTGTTGTCGATTTATTTGAAAATGGCGTTGGTAATTCTAACGGTACTATTACTGTTACTATACCTGTTAATGCTATATCTGGTTGGACTATTGGCCTATTAGGAGGCCAGCCTATTACAGGCGTATTAGGCACTGGTTTTGGCACTTCTGCAGGTAATGGCGGAGCTGCATACGATAACAGGAATTGGATATTTAGCATATCAGGTGGAAACTTTACAGCTACTTCTAGAGTAGGTTATAGCATACCAGCAGGTGGTTCTGCTTCTATAGGTCTTACCGTGAAAAGAAATGCGACTACACCAACCGGAACTAACCAAAGTTTATCTGTTTCGGTTAGTGGTGGAGGAGATGTTGATGTCAGCAATAATGGTGCACTTACTGGTTTAGGAGCTAACTAATAAAAACTTAGAATTATTTATAATTATTTTAAAATAACAATAATGAAAATTATAAAATTATTAATGCTTTTTTGCGTAGGTGCCTTTTTGGTAGCATCTAATGCAATGGGCCAGGCAAACCCAACTATCAGTGTTATAGGTTTGGGTACTACTAACCCCATAAACGCTGGAGAAGTAGCAGTGGGGGCTACACTTGATCTCTTGGTGGTAGTAGGTAATACAGGTATTTCAAGTGTTGTTGCTTACAAATTGAGGCCGGTGATCACAGTTCCAGCCATTGTAACATTTTTACCCGATGCACAACAGACAGGTTTACCTGCGGGTTGGTCAATTGTTTCTAATACTGGAGCACAAATTCGCATTTGTAACGGTTTAGATGCTATTGCCGGATCTTCTTCTCGTACTATTATCTTGAAAGTACAAGGTGTAAGTATCGGTGGACCATCAACTTTTGCGGGTCAGTTAAATTTTGGTGGAGCAAGTTGTGCTGCCACTGGCTCTGCTCCCAGCGGGAACGTTACAGCAGATGACAATGCTACTTCAACTGTAACTGTTGTTGCAGCTGCAGCTTGCGCCCTCGGCGTTAGCGCCTCAGCCAGCACTATCGCTTGTAACGGGGGTACAACCATCCTTACTGCAACTCCAAGTGGTGCAGTTGGTTCGGTTGAATACAGCATCACAGGTGGAGCACCTTTCCAGGCTGGTAACACATTTACCGTGCCTGCAGGAAGTTATACTGTTACTGCAAGAGAAGTTGCTACTCCTTCTTGTACAGCTACTTCTACTGCTGTGATTGTTGGTCAGCCAACTGCTGTTGCTGTTTCTGGTGCGGTTTCTACTCCTATCCCAACCGTTGGTGGTACAGGAGCAATTACTGTTTCTGCTACAGGCGGTACAGGATCTAAAACCTTTACTGTAACCGGCGGTAACATTTCTGGTGCTACTTCGGGTATATTCAGTGGTTTAGTTGCAGGTTCTTATACCTTCACTGCTACAGATGCAAATGGTTGCACGGGTACAACAGCAGTAACAATCAACAACCCTGCTGCATGTATAATTACCGGTGTTTCTGCAAGCGCAGGCACAATCTCATGTAACGGTGGTACAACTACTTTAACCGCAACAGCAACACCGGCTGGTACATATCAGTACAGCCTCAATGGTGGTGCATTCCAGGCTTCTAATACTTTCACTGTTTCTGGAGGAACCTACACTGTTGTTGCAAGAGAAACAGCCAACACTGTTTGTTCTGCTACTTCAACTGCAATAACTGTAACTACTCCTGCAGCGGTATCAGCTACCGCAGCGGTGTCAACTCCAATTGCTGTTCCAGGTGGTACAGGCGCAATCACTGTGAGTGCTACTGGTGGTACTGGTGCTAAAACTTATGTAATCACTTCTGGCACTACTATCAACACGACTGGCGCTACGAGTGGTGTGTTTACAGGTTTAATGTCTGGTAGTTATACTTTCACTGCTACGGACGGAAACGGATGTACTGCCGTATCTGCTGCCACAACATTGGCAAACCCAGGTATTGCAAGCGCAGATCCTGCTGTTGGACAAATGTTCTTTACAACATCAACCGGTGCTGCACAAAGTGCAAATAGCCTGTTGCTGGCTCCTTCTGGTGCTTTATATGATATCAACATTCCTTTCTATAACCGTAACCAGTTAAATGTTGTTCCTAACGGTACCATCAACTTCAGGGTTAATTTGGGTTCTAAATTGGTTGTTGCCCCAGGCTTTAACCTGGCTACTGCTCCATTGAGCGCTTATTTCTCTTATGCTCAGTCAGTAGTTGGCGGAAACGTTATCATCACAGGTACTCAGATAGCCACTATCCCTGCTGATTTTGATGCAATAGCTACTTTCAGGGTTAAAGGTGATTCAGCATGTCGTTCTAATGTAGTTTCTAATATCGTTATCACTAACGTTTTACAAACATTGGCTGATGATGATGTTACCAACAACCAGGCTACTTTACAGTACACTTTGCCTATCACTTTGAGCAAAACCCAGGTGAACGTTACTTGTAACGGTTTAAACAATGGTATCATCAATCTTACTGTTAGCTCAGGAACAAGTGTTCTCACTACAGGTCCTGCAGGTTATACTAACACAACTGGTGTAGCTTCTGGTAACAACAATTTCACATTAAGTAATCTTGCTCCCGGCACCTACACCATCGTTGCTTCTGCAACAAGTGATGGTTCGTTGGCAGCTTGTAGCCAGAGTATGACTGTTGTAATTACACAGCCTACTGTAATTTCTATTCCTGCAGTTGGTGGTGTAAGCAGTACAAACAACGTCTGCTTTGGTGCAGCTAATGGTACTATCACTGTAACTGCAACGGGCGGAACAGCTCCTTACACGTACACTATCAGTGGCCCGGGTGCTAACACAACCGGTGCAATCTCTGGCGTGTTTACCGGTTTAACTGCTGGTACTTACACGGTGACTGTTACGGATAACAACGGTTGTTCAGCTTCTCCTGCAAGTGGTGTGGTTGTAATCACTCAGCCTGTAGGCGGAATTCCTGACATCACTTTAGGTTCTGATGTAACAAGTACCTTGTTTACAGCGCCTGGTGTAACTCAAACTATTGTGTACAATATTGCTGAAATTGGAGGCAACGCTGCAGTAGGAGATACATTGAGAATTAATAAAGTAAATGGTTACACCATCAACTTTAACCCAACTTTGTTCTCTACAACTGTAGGAGGTTCAACTTATGCTTTGGATAATCCAAGATGGAAGATAGACAACAGCAATCCTGCTTTTGTATCTATTATTCTTACTGATCCATTAAATGCATCTGCACCAGGTACTTTACTTTGTAACCAGCTGGTAAGAATATCCATCACCTTAACAAGGAACACTTCGGATATTTCAACCTTTACCTTGAGTGGAAGGTTAAGACAAGCCAATGGTGAAGTGAATTTGAGCAATAACTTCAATTCGATCGTTTTTGCAGCAGACTAAAAGGTATTACAACAACAGAGGGGTAACCATCCCCCTCTGTTATTAAAAAAATATTTTAAAAACACTATTATGAAATTTAATTTAAAAAGCAAAGGCTTCAAGTGCCTCGTAGCCGCAGGGTTTATGGTGGCTTCGCTTAACGGTACCGCCCAAAACAGGCAGGCTGTTATAGCAGATCCAAAACTTGACGCATTGGAATTAACTGATTTTTCAGGACGCATTGTAAATGCAAGTAACCTGCAGGCAGATCAGTTGTTAAAACTAAAAGTTCCGGTAAGCATTGATAATGGCGGAAAGGCTTTGCCTGCCGGCAGTGCCAAATTAAAAATTGGTTTAGGTTCAAAGCTGATATTAGACCCTGGTTTTAGTCTTACAGATGCTGGTGCCAGCAGTTATTTTAAATGGAGCTCAGAAGAAAATGGTGGACAGATACAGGTTACAGGAGAATTAGTAAATGAACTTCCTGCAAACGTAACCAGTGTTATGCTTTCTTTCAGGGTAAAAGTAAATGAAGAAGGTAATTCCGCTATCACTGCCAATTTTTTAATTACCAATCACAATACCACTGCAGTTTTATCTGATAAAAACGGAGCAAACAATGCAAGTGCTATGTCTTACAAAATTGGTAAAACTGTTCCTGTCGATCCTTCAACACTTAACGGAAATCTTAGGCTGGCTGTGTTTCCAAACCCGGCTAAAGATGTTACCGCTGTAAACATTAGTGTACTGCAAGGTAAACTAACGGGTAAATACAGGGTGATGATGTATGAATTTGGAGGCAAACTTGTTCAGAGCAAAGAGTTAGAGTTGAATCTTGTGACCAATTTTGCTTATGATTTTGGTATAGTTGCAGCAGGTAAATACCTTATTAAGGTGTTGAATGCTAGTGGCTCAGAATCAGCCGTGCTGAAGTTTGAAAAATTATAAGAGTGGTTAGTAAATTTAGAGACAGGTAATCGTTACTTGTTTTTTAAAAGGCATGCATGATTTTTCATGCATGCTTTTTT
>JAYTBG010000067.1:0-12673 GCA_043737055.1 Chitinophagaceae bacterium
GCTGGTGGAGATAGAAAGAGAGTGGGAAGAAGAGAATTTTAAGGGTAGATAGTCTGACACCTAAAAACTATTTTGAATTTCAATAAAGTCAAAATCAATCATAAATAATTGTTCAAAATCCCCGGCTTAGCTCCGGGGATTTTGCATAACAGGCCTACAATAAATGTATATTTGTTTACGCAAAACCCATCATATGGCACGCATCGCAGGCGTTACAACGCAAAAAGATACTAAGGGAAATGTTACCCACGTAACCATCAATTTAAAAAAGCACAAAGCTGTATTGCCCCTGCTGGAGCAAATGGGCGTAATAGAAAAAAGCGAGCTGCAAAAAATGATGGATAGTGGAACCTGGCTGACTGTGGAAGAAGCGAGGGCACACACTATAAAACATGTGCGGGAAAAGTGGAACAAATAATATTAGAACATACTTTAGTACTGAAACTAAAAGCGTTGGTGGATATTCTTATAGACAAAGAATATTTTAACTACCTGGAAAATGCAGAGTCCTACGTCCATGATCTTTACAATTTTATCTACACCATACCCCACCAGCCTCGCCGCCGCACCAAGCTTCCTCGCTACGGTCGGTACTATTACCGCTACAAAGCCAATGCACAAACAACCTACTACTTAACTTTTGATGTAGTACAGGATTTTACTTTATAAAAAACATTATTAGCAATCATACAAAGCTATACCCGCTTTATATAAAGGGCATATAACCACGGGGCAATTTTTTATGATCTTCACTCACCCTGGCGGCGGTTGCAAACCCCAATAGAGGTTGATTGGGAATTCTACAAGCTGGCGACCGGACTGAGTGCCGCTGTAGAGGAAACCGTTATTCAAACATTATTTTTTCATTTACCTGCACCCCTTCATACACGATACTCAACACATACAATGTTTGTATGCTAAACAATGCCGGCACTTTAAAACTTAAAGTTTTACTGCCTCTTGGGTTCACCTGGTTGTAAAATAATTTCTCGCCACGGGTACCATAAATGGTGATGGCAACGTTTTCGTTTACGCTGGTCAAAAACTCAACATTGATCTTGTAATTTGTAACCGGGTTAGGATATACCCTGACATGCTGCTGCCGGCGACTCTTCAATTTTACAATGGAAGAATAACTTGGTTCGCCTTGTTTACTTATGCCTTTGATGCGGTAAAAAATTTCAGGAGTACTGATGCCAATTTCTTTGTAAACATATTTTTGCGAAGCATTGTTTGTTACATTGCTTACTGTACCTACTGCTTCAAAACGTACAGCATCTACCGAACGCTCGATGATAAAGTTGTAAAAACTGTCGTTTAACAACACATCAAAATCAAGCTGCACCCATTCGTTGTCCCATTTTGCAAACAGCTCTATACCATCCTGCGCTAATACCGCTGTATTAAAAATAGGAACAGTAGTATAATTGCCATTCAACACCGTTTGAGATTCTGTAGCTGTCATGCACAACCAATCCTGCATTACGCTGGCATACAATTGCCTGAAGTCGTACTGCAATGGCACCTGGGTGCTTCCGTTAGACGTAGCCGGCAGTACGGGTGAGGTTCCTGTAACACCGCCATTTACACCGGCGCCAAAGAATATTACCGGTGCACCAGAGCCATGATCTGTGCCCGCACTTGCGTTGCTTATTACCCTTCTACCAAACTCGCTAAAGGTCATACCCGTTACCTTATCCGCCTTATTCATAAGCGTCACATCATTTTGAAATGCAGCTATCGCAACAGACAGTCTGGATAAACTCGTTGCGTGGGCACCCGTGGTGGTATCGGCGAGCACCACCTGGTTTACATGGGTGTCAAAACTGTCCGGGTGATTCACGATGTACACAGTAGTTGCCAGGCCGCCACCAATAAGACGGGCTACAATTTTTAACTGGTTGGCCAGCGTATTGCCCGTGGCGGGGTACATCGTAGATAAAGTTGCCTGTGCATTGTAAGCAGCACCAATCCTAGTGGCATAGGCATTGCTCTGGTCCTTCATCATCCGTAAAAAAGTAAGCTCAGTACCATAATCATTTACCGGCGCCGGAGCCGGCGAGGCGGTGGCCACATTTACCAAAGCAGCCGGATTGGGTGCGTTGTAGGCCATATTTATGTTGGGACCCTGCAAGGACAAAGGCATAGCTCCCCCAATTTGAATGGCTACGGGGTCTGGACTGGTAGCATTGGGATAGCCGTCTGGGAAGCCAGGGTAGGTAGCATCTAACTGCCTGCCAAGCCATCCTGTATCTGGCGTAGGTAAAGTACTGGAACCGGTAAACCAAATATCCTGTGCCTGAAAATGACTAAAGTTGGGATTGGGATAAGATACGCCCTGTACCAGGTTTACCTTGCCTTCATTATACATATCTCTCAGCCCCGTCATAGCAGGATGTAGGCCAGTAGTAGCTGTACCATTGAGAGGCAAAACAGACCCTGCCGGAATCATAATTGTGGGTCGGGCACTGTTAAGTTCTGCATAACGATCCAGGGGAATTACCATATTGAGTCCATCATTTCCACCGTTCATTTGTATAACCACCAATATTTTTCCGCAGTTGGCGGCAGGGGCGGCAAGTGCTTGCAGAAAAGGATGCAAAGCAGCATCACCAGCAAATACAGGGATGCCCTTTATCATGAACGGCACGGTGAAAAGTGCGGAATTCCCTAAAAATTTTCTTCGGTTCATACTAATGGTTTTGAAGCTTACATCAATTGAAATTCTGCCAGTTGGAGAAAGGTGGTGAGCAAAGAATTAAGCCTTGTTCGCACAAGGTTTGTATTGGTTATTGTAGGTGAGGCCAGGTAATTATTCCAGGCCGTCGTCCAGTAAATATTAGAAACCTGCCCATTTAAAAGAGTGGCTATTTTAGTATCTGACTTGTAGTTTGCAGGTAGATCTATTGAGAAAAAATAGGGCACCATAACATTAATCAACATATCGGCATCCTGGATGGTTGCAGCAGGGAACTGTTGTATAAACGCAATGGCATCTATTTTAATAGAAGTGCCCCCTTGAGTGAAACCAGCAATTAAGCTGGTTACAAATGTTGCCCTTCTTTGAATAGTGTTAGAGTTAATCCAGTTTTGGTAAAATGTAGGATCCTGGTAGTAAGCCTTCCAGCCCGAAACTGTGGGCACCAGCCCCTGGCCCTGTTCTAAATTATTATTGGCGTAATTCTGTAAGTAATTCCATATTACATATTGATTGTACACCTGCGTAGCGCCCGCTGCTGCTGTGGTATTTACATTGAAAGTGCGAAGCAACCCAGTGAGGTAATCTACCGGGCTTTTAATCATTACACCCCGGTTGGCCACATCATAAAAATGCTGACTTTTTAGCAAGGCTCTTACCACGGGTGCTATCTCCCAATTACTGCTTATCAAAAGCGCTGCCATTGGCACAATTACATTGGCCTCTACATTCGCATCAATATCATAGTAAACAAAAAAGCGATAGAGCCTTCGGCTTATGTATTTTGAAATGGTGGTTTGCTGTTGTGTAAATAACATGTCGAAAAAAACATCCAGTTCATTGGCGCCATTTACGCCTGTTTGATTGTTGATGGTAGTGTTACCAAAGTTGGAAGAAAATACTTTGTTTGTTTGATTGTGGTAGCTGGTATTGAAGGCGCCTACCAATGGATACGCAGCATTAAAATTGGCTACCCGCCAACCTGATAAAACTTTTGCCGCTGCTTGCACATCGGCCTCCGTATAATTTTGAGTGGGCACTTTGCCAAGTGTAAAAAGCTCCAGCAGTTCTCGTGCAAAATTTTCATTGGGGGCAGATGCGGTACTAAACTGGTTGCCCAGGTAAACCAGCATGGCCGGCGTTTTAGCAATATTCTTTATGAGGGTTTTAAAATTACCTAGTGCATTACTGCGCAAGAGATTCATATAATCGTGACAGGTGGTGGCAGAGTTACCTCTTTGGTCTCGCACTTCATCAAAGTTTACTGGTATAAAATGGTACCAGAAATTCATCATCTTTTCCCTGATGGTAGTGGGTTCGTTAAGCTGTAAACCCCAGCTCCAACCAATTAGACTTTGCTGCCTGTAGCTGTTGTTGCTTCCGTCATCCAGACTCACATAGGTAAGATTATTACTCGTCCAACTTTCCCCCAACAAAATGCCGCCGCTATCGGGCCTCAGGCTTTGATAAAAATTAAGCGGTGTAGGCGATGGTAATGACGCAGGAGAAAGTGCCAGTAAATTATCTACAGCAGTGCTCATAGTAGTTGATAATGCTGAATCTAATTCAGCCTTCTTAACACCGTAACCCACACGCCGCAACAAATAACTTGCTTCCCAAATCGTCCATGCTCCAGTATAGGCTGAAAGCCCGCTCGTGATATTACCAATCCTTTCGGCTGATTGTTCTTCTTCTACTGGAATGGCAACCCGCTCGCTATATTGACGGTTGCCAAGTGATTTCCTGGAATATTTATCAAATAGCGGATCGGGGTCACCGGGACCATCTTCTACTGCCGTGGCCGTTTTTTGACCCAGGAGATTTTTGAGAAATTCTTTCCGTTGTAATTTTTCTTGTGCCATAATATAAAAACGGTTGAGTGATATGAATATTACCGGGTGTGAATAAATATGGCCATGCTAGCCAGCGGGTAACATATTATACTGAGCAAGGCCATGAAAGCATAATCGTAGGGAAAGAAAGGTAGGGAAAGTGAATATAGATATAAATTGAATTACAATGCTAGCCGAACAAAGCCATTTGCACAGGTTTGAAACTAACCGGCTTTGCCGGTATGTCACCTGCCTGCTGACGTATATTATAAAGTTCTGTTGCCTGGTAGCGGGAGGCTACAATGATCCTCGTGTGAGTAGTGTGGGTTTCAAAGAGTTGTTGAACCAAAGCCGGGTCATTGTTGTCTTTAGATAAATGAGAAAGCAACAAATGGGTCATAAAGTCCGGGCGATGGTTGGTAAAGATCTCCAGCGCCTGTTTATTAGAAAGATGCCCCAACCCTCCACGAATACGGTTTTTTAGGTAATAAGGATATCGGCCGTTCTCCAGCATGTCTTCATCATAGTTAGATTCCAGGAAGGCAGCATGGCAGCGGTTGAAATGCTGCGTAACATTAGTGCATGCGCTACCAATATCTGTAAAAACACCTACTGTTATACCATTGCAGCAAACGGTAAAACTGTGCGGATCCTCTGCATCATGCTTTTTAGTAAAGGCCTTAATTACAAGATTTCCTACCTGCACACTGCTATCTGGTGCTAACCAGTGCAGAACATTCGCCGACAGAGATAACCCGGATTTGTAGTACGTTTTTTTGCTGATGAAAACGGGCAGTTTATATTTTGCCGCCAGGGCGGAAAGACCTTTAATATGGTCCCCATGTTCATGCGAAATAAAAATGGCTTTCACTTTTTGCATGGACAGCCCAAGAGATTGCATCCGCTTCTCTGTTTCTTTACAACTAATGCCGGTGTCTACTAAAATCGCTTCCTGCTCGTTGGCAACATAATAGCAATTGCCATTGCTGCCAGAATTGAGAGATGTAAAATATAAACCCATTGCCCAGCAAAGAAAATCAATTTTATAGTACTTAGGGCTGTAGAAAAAGGAATCGCTTATAATTTCGTCACAAAACAAAAGCAGCCTTTCAGTTGCCCCTGTCTTCTAAAGAATGATTATTTTTTGGGTCAACTGTTCTTTGTTATTCTTACCCGCTATTCGCAGCAGGTAAACCCCCCCTGGCAAAGAAGGAGGCCTCGATAGAGATACCAGTTGGTTGCCATCGATGGTTAAAGTCTTTTGCCAAATCAGTTGGTTACTCACATTGTATAAACTTACCAGGTAGTCAGCCGTGCCCTTTTGGCTAAATTGAATGTTCACCTGGTCTCTTGCCGGGTTAGGCGCAACAGTGTATTCAAAGTTGCCGCTCTTGCGCCTAAGCATCACAATTTCGCTGTAAGTAAATGAGCCATCCTTATCCAGCATTTTTAGACGATAATAATTCAGCCCGGTATGCGGGGCGGCATCGGTAAATTGGTAGACCATAGAACCATTTAACCCTCTGGCGGCCTCTCTGCCTATACTTCTAAAAGTGCTGCCGTTAACCTGGCGTTCTATTATATATTCCTGCATGTTTTGTTCCTGTATCGTTTTCCAACTAAGCACGTGCACACTGTCTTGCTGCCTGCCTTTAAATTCCTGCAGTTTTACCGGTAAAACAATATAGCAAGACCCGGTTAACCTAAAATTGTAAGTGCGTTTTATGCACCCTCCGTTTACATCCAGGTAACACACATATACTCCCGTATCTGAAGGTGTTAGGTTGGGTATAAACAAGCCTGGAGTTGTACCCATAAATACACTATCGGTTGCAGTTAAATTAGACTTTTTATACCATTCATAATTAGCGTTGTTGATGGTATCTACTGAAAGAGTAGTAGGATAAAACATGCAATTATCACTTGCCGAAATACCGTAACTGGTCAACGGCAATATACTGGCATCGCCCAGGGTAGCATTACCACACGCATCCAGCGCACGCAGGCGTATGAGCGAATAAGTAGCGCCGTTGTTTATATTAAAAACAGAGCCAGATTGGGTAGCCGAAATAATGCTTGGTGTACTGGGCACGCTTCCAATTATTTGATAGGTGAAAGGGCCTACGCCGTTGCTTGCAACAGCACTTACGCTGAAACCACCCTCATCGCATTGGTATGCAGAGGAACGGTTGAGGTTTGGAAACTGGTATGGTAAAACAGTAACTGTGTCGAACACGTAGCGGTTGCAGGTGTTTTCGCTAGTGCGCAAAATATATACACCAGGGCCCATGTCCGTAAATGTATGTACGCCCGCTGATACAGTATTTGGAACTAATGGGCTGCCGTAGGGCACATTGTCTTTTTTAGTTATTCTTACAGAAACACTGCCCATGTTAGCCATAACCGTCATTGCTATGTTGCCAGATCCATTGGCCCAAGAAGCACCAGGACATTTAGGGGTTACCCGGGTAGAATAGTTGAAGTAACTGGCAATGGCACCTGTAGTAGCAGAATCTTTATTGCCACACCGGTCTTGAGCAATTATTTTATAGAACTGTCCAGCCGCTACACCGGGTATACTATCAATGCTGATGGGAGCAGAAGAAAAAATATCGCTTAGAAAAAGGTTGCCCAAGGGATCAAAAACCTGGATGCTTACCGGAAAATTTGTGCCGGAAAGATTCAATGTAAACCTTGCAAAATCAAAAGAACAAGATTTGTTTGCACTTACTGAGAGGTCTAACGGTGCCGGGGTATTTGTAAAACACCGGGTGATAGTAGTATCATAACATCGGTCAGTTATGCGGATGCAATAGCTGCCATAAGGTATGCCTCTAAACACTCCTCTGTTGTTGCAACTAATTAAGTTATTCCAAAAGTCATACAAACAATACTCTGGATTGGTAAGGTTGGTTTGCCCGGTAACTGTGGCGGTAAAGGTTGTGCAATCAGAACTGCTGATAGATACGTTGGCGTCGACGGATGGCACGAGCGCTCGTTCTCTGAAACACAGCACCATCAATGTGTCCGGGCAGTCATTTCTTGCTTTTACACAATAGTTTCCGAACGGTAACCCCGTAAAAACGCCTGTGGAGTTACACTCTATAAGCAGATCTGCTGCATCAAATAAACAATATCTTGGATTGGCACTGCGAGCACCACCTACATAAGCATCAAAAGTAGAACAGGTTTTGTTTCTTACATCTAACTGCAGTGTGTTGGTAACAATAGGTAGACCAACTGTAAAACATCTTACAATAGTGGTATCATAACAGGAGTCATATACATTTACGCAGTAACTACCTAAAAGAAGACTGTCAAAGATGCCCGTGTTGTTGCACATGATGAGCAAGCCCGAAGAATCGTACAAACAGTATAACGCATTAAATAAACTATCGCTGCCTACTACAATACCAAAGTTGCGGCAATCTGCGTAAGAAGGCGTTATTGGTTGCACAATGGGGATGGGTTTCGATGCCGTAAAACAACGTGTAAGGGTAGTGTCCTGGCAGTTGTCTTTTATATTGATGCAATAATTTCCGTAAGGCAGATTATTAAACACACCTGTGCTGTTGCATTCTAATAAAATATTGCTACTGTCGTATAGGCAATATTCGGGATTGGTAAGCCCGGACTGGCCGGTAACAGCAGCCGTGAATGTGCTGCAAGTCTTTCTGCTTATCAACACATTGGCACCTACAGAAACTGGGGGTGGCGTTGCAGAGAAACACCTTCTGATAGTTGTATCTGCACAACCGTCATATGCCGTTATGCAGTAGTTACCGTACAGGATGTCTGAAAAAACACCCGTACTGTTGCAATCCAACTGCGCATCGTTACTATCCAGCAAGCAGAACTCGCCAATTATAAAATTCCGAATATCTGTAAGGGAAGCGGTGAATGTGCTGCAGGTTTTGTTATTGATGAGCACCGCTGCACCGACAGAAGGAGGCAGGTATACATTTACCGACGCTGTTTGAACGGTGCCACAACTATCTCTCGCCAGCACCTGGAAGGTATTGCCTGCAGTTAATGGAAACGTAAAATAAGGACTAGCCGACCACAACGTATCGCCAGGCGACCTGACTATGGCATACATAAAACCGGGAATACCGCCAGCAATGCTGCTGTTGCCCCTGCTATCAGTTACTCTTATATGACCGGTAGCTTCGTAGCAAGACGTTTTTGTAAAGGGATATGCTTGTAGCGACCATGTATAGTTGTTGATGGTGATCTGCCTGGTTTGAATGCCTCCGCAAGAATCAGTGAGCCTTATAAAATAGTTGCCCGCCGATAAATTTGAAAAATTTCCAGTGCTATTGGTTGTACCCACTCCCACGGGCGATGGTGCTACAATGCTGTAGGTAAAGGGCGCCCGGCCAAAGGCCTGGTTCGAAAGAGACACGCTTCCATTGCTTCCGTTGTTACAAGAAACATCGGTTTTAATAAGGGTAAAACGGGGATCCTGGTAGCTACCCGATACTATTACATTGTTTAGGGTGAAAGTGCAATTACGAATAAGGTCATTTACCTGCACGGTATAATTTCCGGCAGATAAGCCCGTGATGGAATCTGTGCTGGTATAGTTGGTGTTTACTGGTCCTAAGGTGCGGTATTTAAATGATCCCGACCCTCCTGTGGCTGTTATTTTGATGGAACCTGTAGCAGCGCACCGGCTCTCGTAACCGGCAGCGGTAACAGCAAGGTTGCTGCAATTTTGGGCAAAAGCTTTTATAGGAATTAGACCCAGTAAAAAAAGGAGGTGATAAAAGAAGTAGAGTTTTTTCATAAACACAGTTTTGTGTTAAGCTTAGGCGGCTTTGTACTGTGGTAGGTATCAGTGGTACTCTAGTAACGTATGTTAAGTAAATTTATTTCAGCGGAGGGTCCGAATTTATACAGGAATCTTTTTGAAGAATGCCATAATAAATTGCCTGAAAGCCAATAGGCAGCAGGCTCACGGAAATAAGACGCTGTATCAAGAATGTATTGTGACTAGCGGTTGCCTAAAACCATCCTCGCTTTCTAAAAATAACAAGCATGATTATGGGCACGACGATCATGACGCCGACGGCAAGAAAAAAGCCTAAAGTGTTGTGAGCAAAAGGGATTACGTCAAAATTCATCCCGAAGATGCCACCAATAACAGTGGCAGGTGCCAGCAGGCAGGTTACTATGGCCATTACCTTCATCACCTCATTCAATTTGAGATTTACGTTGCTCAGGTAGAGGTCTTGTAAGCTCATCATCATATCCCGATAGTTATCCGCAAGGTCATGCGCCTGCACAATGTGGTCATACACATCTTTAAAATATTTTTCAGTACGGGCTTCTATCAAATCGCTCTCGCTTCGTAAAATGCCGTTTACCATTTCCCTTACCGGGCTCACATTTCTTTTTAAAACGATCATTTCTTTGCGCAGCATATTTATTTTAGCCAGACTCCGGTTATTGGGGTGGCGAATGATTTCTTCTTCTAACATCTCTATACGATCGCCTAGTTTTTCCATCACCAAATAGTAGTTATCTACAATCATGTCTATAAGGCTATAAAACAAAAAATCCGGACCAGACATACGCACCTTACTTCCATACATTTTTAATTTATCTCTTACGGGGTCAAACAAATCCCGGCTGGCATCTTCCTGAAAACTGACAACAAAGTTTCTACCGAGGATAATGCTTACCTGTTCGGTTTCTACAGAAGAGTTTTCATCATTAAAGTAAAGCATGTTCAACAGACAAAAAAGCAAACCATTAATATCGTCTGTCTTAGGCCGCTGGCCAATGCTCAGGATATCTTCTACAATCAGCGGATGTATGCCATAATGCGCACAAAGTTTTTCCACATCTTCTTTGCGAAGACCATCTACATTGATCCATGTATTGGACTCTGATTTTAAAAAAGAAAAACAGTCGCTTACATCTTGTAAAACAAAAGTGTCTGTTTTGTCGTGGGAATAGTCGTAAATTTTTATGGTGGTAACTGCCTCTGTGCGCTCTGGTATAATAGTGGGGTTTACATTCGTTACCCTTTGGGTACGTAATAGCTCCATCGGGTTGAGTATATATTCCAGGTATTTCTTGGCAGACATATCAGTTCATTAAAGAATTAAAAATAGACATTATGAAAAACAGACAGCTTATAAAATTGAAGTAGCAGTACAAAAAACGCCGGTGAAAACCCGGCGTAAACTTCTTTTTTAAAAGGCAGCACTCTTAGGAAATCTAGGAAAAGGGATCACATCCCTGATATTGGTCATGCCTGTTACAAACAGCACCAATCTTTCAAAACCAAGCCCAAAGCCCGCATGCGGACAACTTCCGAAACGCCGTGTGTCAAGATACCACTCAAGCTCCTCCGCAGGTATATTCAACTCTTTCATTCTTTCTAAAAGCTTGTCCATGCGCTCCTCCCTTTGCGAGCCTCCCACAATTTCTCCAATGCCCGGTGCCAATATATCCATGGCAGCTACCGTTTTTCCATCATCATTTTGCCGCATGTAAAAAGACTTAATGTCCTTGGGGTAATTCGTCAGTATCACGGGTTTTTTAAAATGCTTCTCTACCAGGTAACGCTCGTGCTCACTTTGCAGGTCTACGCCCCAGCCTTCCACCAAATATTGAAATTTTTTCTTCTTATTGTGATTGCTCTCCCTCAAGATTTCGATGGCTTCAGTGTAAGTAATACGTTCAAAATTATTGTTCACCACAAACTCCAATTTTTCAATCAAACCCATTTCACTACGCTCAATTTGCGGCTTTGCTTTTTCTTCTTCGGCCAGGCGCTGCGCTAAAAAGTCGAGGTCTTCTTTGTTATGCTCCATAGCATAAGCAATAATGTACTTGATAAAATCTTCAGCCAGGTTCATATTGTCCTCCAGGTCTGCAAAAGCCACTTCTGGTTCTATCATCCAAAACTCGGCAAGGTGGCGGGTCGTATTACTATTCTCCGCTCTAAACGTAGGGCCAAAAGTATAAATATCGCTAAAGGCCATCGCTGCTAACTCCCCTTCTAACTGACCACTCACCGTGAGGTTGGTGCTGCGGCCAAAAAAATCTTCCCTAAAGTTGATGCTGCCATCTTCATTTTTAGGTGCCGTACCATCTAATGGCAATGTGGTTACCTGGAACATTTCGCCGGCGCCCTCTGCATCGCTCCCCGTAATAATAGGAGTATGCATATAAACGAATCCACGGCCGTTGTAGAATTGGTGAATAGCAAATGCAAGCGAATGTCTTATCCTGAAAATGGCTCCAAAGGTGTTGGTGCGAAAACGTAAATGAGCAATCTCTCTTAAAAACTCGAGGCTGTGTTTTTTTGGCTGCAGTGGAAATTTTTCGGCATCACTATCGCCAAGAATTTCGATAGAGGTTGCCTGTAATTCTACCTTTTGGCCTTTGCCTAATGATGGTATGACGGTGCCGACAGCTTTAATGCATGCGCCGGTGGTAATCCGCTTTAGCGTTGTTTCATCTAAAAGCCCGAGTGCGGACATAACTTGTAAATTATTGTTGGTGCTCCCATCGTTGAGCGCTATAAATTGGTTGTTGCGAAAAGTGCGCACCCATCCCATTACAGTTGCTTCGTAGCCCGTAGCTTCATTGTCAAGTAATGCCTTTATTTTAATTCGCTTATTGAACATAAAAAAAAATTAATGTGGACAAAGATAGAAATACGAACCCACAGATTGGTCGTGGGTTGAGGCGATTCTTTATAAGATTTCCCAAACGTTGTTGTGAATGTTGGCGGCTATTTTACTGGTGGGTACATCATTTTGATCGCCACCAAAAGGGTCTTCAATTTCTTCGGCAATCAGCTCTAAACTTGCGAGTACATAAAATACAAAAGCCACCACGGGTATCACATAATATCCCATACTAAACACGAAGCCAAATGGGAGCGTCATGACATAAAAGAAAATGAATTTTTTTATAAATACACTATATGAATAGGGTATGGGCGTATTCTTAATTCTTTCGCAGCCGCCACAAATATCTGTAAAGGCCTGGAGCTCAGAATTTAAATAGTACAGGTGTTCGCCATTGAGCACACCTTCTTTTTGCAACCGGTGCACCTGTTGGTACATCAACAGCGCAAGCTGGTTAGGTACGTGCTTATCTTCTTCAATATTTTTTAAAT
>JAYTBG010000068.1:0-12669 GCA_043737055.1 Chitinophagaceae bacterium
CATTTCAATAATGACCTTGGTAAAATGGTTATTAATCCTGATGTAACAGTGCGTACAAGGGGTGTTATGGAAAAATGCAGTATGTGTGTGCAGAATATACAGACTGTAAAAATAAAGGCTAAACGCGAGCGCAGGAAAGTAAATGACGGAGAAATAGTTACAGCATGTCAGCGTGCATGCCCTGCAGGAGCTATTGTCTTTGGAGATGTGAACGATGAAAATAGCGAGATCCACAAATTATTTGTTAACGAGCGTTCTTACAGGGTGCTGGAAGAATTGAACACGCAAACTGCTGTTAAGTATTTAGTAAAAGTAAGGGACGTAGAAAACAAAGCATAATTAAAACCAACCAAATATAAATTAATCAAAAATGATTCACGATTCAATTATAAGGCCAAACCTGGTCATAGGTGATAAAACCCTTCATGATGTAACGTCAGAGGTTTGCCGTCCGATTGAAAATAAACCGTCAGTTTCCTGGACAGTAGGATTTATCATATCAGTTATATTTTTAGGTATCCTGGGATTAACCTTATTTATTACAGAATACACTGGTATAGGTACATGGGGTTTGAATAAATCAGTTCAGTGGGGTTGGGATATTACCAATTTCGTATTCTGGGTTGGTATTGGTCACGCAGGTACTTTGATTTCAGCTATCTTATTATTGTTTCGCCAAGGTTGGAGAACGGGTGTAAACCGTGCCGCTGAGGCCATGACCATTTTTGCGGTAATGTGCGCAGGGCAGTTTCCTATCTGGCACATGGGCCGAGTATGGATGGCGTTTTTTGTAATGCCTTACCCAAACAGTCGTGGACCACTATGGGTGAATTTTAACTCACCACTTCTTTGGGACGTATTTGCAATCTCTACTTATTTTACAGTGTCTTTGTTGTTCTGGTATTCTGGTTTGTTGCCCGATTTAGCAACAGTGAGGGATAGGGCAAGAACGAAACTGAGAAAATTATTATATGGTGTAGCAGCATTTGGCTGGACAGGAAGTACAAAACATTGGCAGCGTCATGAGTCTTTATCTCTTGTTCTGGCCGGCCTAAGTACGCCACTGGTACTGTCAGTACATACCATTGTATCGTTTGACTTTGCTACATCGGTTATTCCAGGTTGGCACACAACCATCTTTCCTCCATACTTCGTTGCGGGAGCTATTTTCTCCGGCTTTGCTATGGTGCAAACACTTCTGATAGTGGTAAGGAAAGTAATGAACTTGCAGGATTATATTACGATCGGCCATATTGAGGCTATGAATAAAGTGATCGTGCTTACGGGTAGCATTGTTGGTTGCGCTTATTTAACGGAGTTGTTTATCGCATGGTATGGTCAGAACCCCTACGAGTGGTACGCATTCAGCCAAAACAGGGCAAACATATTTACACCTTATGGTTGGAGCTACTGGCTGATGATGTTTTGTAATGTGGTTTCTCCACAGCTTTTCTGGAGTAGAAAACTAAGAAGAAACATCACGGTTACCTTCTTTATGAGCATCATTGTAAACATCGGTATGTGGTACGAGCGTTTTGTGATCATCGTTACCTCAGTTTATAGAGACTTTCTGCCCTCGAGCTGGAGTACTTATTACAGCCCCACGATTTGGGAAATTGGGTTTTACCTCGGCACATTTGGATTGTTCTTCACCTGCTTTTTCCTTTTTGCCAAATACTTCCCGGTTATTGCTGTGGCTGAGATCAAGGCGATTTTAAAGACAAGTGGGGAAAATTACAAAGCTAAAATGACCGATATAGAAAAAGCAGATGCTGAGAAATTTTATGTAGAGAAAGTGGAGCATGCGCATTAAGAAAGCCAAAGGCCTGCCTGCCGGCAGGCAGGTTCAATGTTCAAAGGTTTAACGTTTACGTCGGAACGAATAAATATTATTAGAAAAGATTTGGTTTCCGAAGTCACAAATCGAAAATCATAAATCATAAATCAATTTTATGGCTGGAGGAATTAAAAAATTTGTAGTCGGTTCGTTTAGCGACGAGGCTGTGCTGTTTCCCGCAGTAAAAAATGTGCGGAAGGCAGGGTATAAAATTCACGACGTATACACGCCGTTCCCGGTGCATGGGTTAGATCATGCTATGGGCCTCAGGGAAACAAGCTTGCATACAGCCGGATTTATTTATGCCATTTGCGGTACTACCACTGCATTAACATTTATGACCTGGGTGTTTACCAAAGACTGGCCTTTGAATATTGGCGGTAAACCAAACTTCGCATTGCCAGCCTGGATTCCTATCACGTTCGAGTTAACCGTACTCTTTTCTGCAGTGGGCATGGTGCTTACATTTTGCTACCTGTGTAATCTTGCACCATTTGTAAAAAAGCATCATTTTCACCCAAGAGCCACAGACGATCTTTTTGTAATGGCCATTGAATGTACAGACAAAACAGACGACGCCTCTTTGCAGAGTTTTTTAGCACAAACAGGAGCCACAGAAGTAAATGTGCAAAGAGCTGAAACCGGCTGGTGGATCGGGCGCTACGATAAAGAACAAAAATTATACAGAGACGAAAAAGGGTATTAATTGATAATTGATAATTGACAAATGAAACGACTTACAAATTTTCCGGCAGTTGCAGTTATAGCAATTATAGTGTTGATGAGCAGTTGCAAAGACTACCGCAAGCCGGGGAGTATTTATATGCCTGATATGGCTTACAGCCGCACTTTCGAAACTTATTCAGAATTGGACTCTTTGAAGTTTACCAACGACATTCACAATAAGGGGGGCAATAAAATATTCTTTAATGAAATGCCTGCGCCAGGCACAATAAAGAGAGGAGAACTATTTCCGTATACCCTGCCAAATGATAGTAACGGTTATAACATGAGCGCTTCGATCGTTAACCCTATTGAGTTTATGACCGGTGCGGAGATGAGCGAGGCCGGAAGATTGTACAACATAAACTGCGGTGTTTGTCATGGGGAGAAAGGCCAGGCAAATGGCCCACTTGCTGACAAAGTAGGGGGGATTGCTAACTTGACTCTTGACACCTACAAGGCGAAGAGTGAGGGAACTATATTTCATGTTCTCACTTATGGCAAAGGGGTAATGGGTAGCTATGCATCACAGTTAAGCCGGGAACAGCGCTGGATGGTTGTGAAGTATGTGAGAACATTACAAGGAATTGGTGGACCCGGAGCAGGAAAAGATAGTACTGGAAAGAAAGGAGCAGACAGCACAGCTAGAAAAGGAGCTGATAGCACAGCGACATCAGTTGTCAAAAAGTAAAAAGATTAATAATCATAATAGCTGAGTGTGTTTAAAAGCTGCTCATCACCTATAAATATTTTTTTAAATGGAACATCGTTTTGAATTGCCGGCAAGTTATAAAAAGTGGACCTGGGGCTTAATGATAGTTGGCCTCATTGCCTTGTTATATGGTTTAATTATGTTTCATCCTTTTGCTCATGCGGGCCATGGAGAAAATACGGACAGCACTCGTTTTTGGGCAGTGTTATTACAAAACAGTACCTATTGGTTGCTCACTGTAAACGCAGCTATGTTCTTTCTTTGCGTTACTACCCTGGCAATGGGCGGTTGGCAAATCGCTTTTCGCAGGGTGCCGGAGGCTATTTCCAGCGCTGTACCAGTATTGGGTATCATTACGTTTGTTATTTTATTAGCCATCGTGTTTGGCCATCGCACAGATATTTATCATTGGTTGGATGTTGATGCTGTGGCGAACGATAAAATACTCAACGGAAAGAAGGGCTTTTTGAATCCTGTTTTTTTCGTTGCTGCTTCGGCAATCAGCATCGGTTTGTGGTGGTTACTCGGCAAAAAAATGAGAACTCTCAGTTTGCAAACCGACGAAGCTCCAATGGATTATGAAACAAGCAAAAGATGGATCTGGAAAAATACGGTTTGGGGATCGTTATTTACCGTGGCGTTTGGTCTTACTGTAGCCTCTACAATTCCATGGTTGTGGTTAATGAGTGTAGATCCTCATTGGTATAGTACAATGTATAGCTGGTACACATTTGCCAGCACATTCGTATCTGGTTTGTCGCTTATTGCACTATTCGTAATCTACCTCAAAAATCAGGGTAAGTTAGAATATGTTACCGACGAACATATACATGATCTCGGAAAATTCATGTTTGCGTTCTCAGTGTTCTGGACGTACTTATGGTTCTCTCAATACATGCTGATTTGGTACAGTAATCAACCCGAGGAAACCAGGTATTTTGTAGATAGAATAGGAACGGCAAGAGAACCGGGAGCGTACAAAGGGATTTTCTTTTTCAACCTGATTGTAAACTTTTTGTGTCCGCTGCTCATTCTCATGAAAAAAGGTACCAAACGCAACTGGACGGTGGTAACATTTACAGCAGTGCTGATTATCATGGGTCATTGGGTAGACTTTTACCAAATGATTATGCCCGGCACTCTTGGAGAACATTACTCACTTTCCTTATTTGAATTTGGCATAGCTGCTCTTTTTATAGGCATCATAATGTGGTCAACCGGACGTTACTTAAGCAGCCATTCTTTGTTGCCAAAAAATCATCCTTTCTTAAAAGAAAGTATGATACACCATACCTGATTTTGATTAAACAAAGTTCTTAAAAGCGACTCATTGATAGTAATTTTGAAGCGTGGTCTGAGAGAAGTATTTAACTACTAAACAAGAAAGGTAATTCCCGGGCAAAAGCCCCGGAATACAATTAAAAACAAACTGATGAAGGAACTATTTCTGATAGCAATTACTGTTATGATCTTCGTAATCATCTTTCAGATTTCGAAGGCGAGTGAATACGTGAGTGTGCTGAAAGGAGAAGAAAAATCCCGCAAGCAAAACAATAAGATAAATGCATTCATGTTAGTGTCTTTCCTGGTACTAGGGCTTATCGGCGTGTGGTACTGCAACGAACTCTTCTACGGAAAAACGTTGTTTCCCCAAGGGTCTGCCTCTGTAGAAGGTGAGGAAGTAGACTGGATGTTGAAGGTTACCATCGGTATCACAGGGATTGTTTTTGTGATAACCCAGGTATTGTTATTCTGGTTTTCTTACAGATACCAGGAAACTGACAACCGCAAAGCAACCTTTTTTGCACATAACACTAAGCTCGAGTTGATATGGACAACTGTTCCGGCTATCTTTCTTACAGGGCTAGTTGTTTTCGGCTTGAAATTCTGGTTTAAGATCACTGGCGATCCTCCGCAAAATCACCACGTAATAGAGATAACCGGCCAACAATTTAACTGGAGCATGCGTTATCCTGGTAAAGATGGGGTGCTTGGCAAGAAGAATTACAAACTATACAATAAGCCGGTGGGTAACTCCCTCGGAGTAGATTTTGAAGATGACAAAAGTTGGGATGATTTGAAGACAACAGAGTTGCATTTGCCGGTAGGTGTTCCGGTTAAGATGGTTATTAATGCAATGGACGTGATACACAATGTTGGCTTGCCACATTTTAGGTTAAAAATGGATGCCGTACCGGGGATTCCAACAACACAGTGGTTTACGCCGCAGTACACGACTGTTGAAATGAGGAAACGGACAGGAAATCCAAATTTCACCTACGAAATTAGCTGTGATCAAATTTGCGGAAAAGGACACTTTAGTATGAGGGGCGTTATTGTGGTAGAAACTGAAGCCGAATACAAGGCATGGCTTGCCTCCCAGACACCAGATTATTTTACACTGTTTCCAGACAAGAACCCGATGAAGCCGGTGGATTCTAGTGCAGCTGCTAAGCCATTGGCCAAAGTAGGTTTGTAAAACGGTTAACATTAAGAAATTACCTTTTAGAAAAAAATAAGATTATGAGTACCGAAGCTATTTTAAGAAGTACCGAAGTGCATGTTCCGCACGACACTCACCAGGAGCATCACCATCACGAAACATTTATTACGAAATACGTTTTTAGCCAGGATCATAAAATGATTGCCAAACAATTCCTGATTACGGGAATCATATGGGCAATTATCGGAGGGCTCTTTTCGGTGGTCTTCAGGCTGCAATTGGGTTACCCAGATCAAACGTTTCCATGGTTAGAAGATTTCTTGGGCCATTGGGCAAAGGGAGGCAAAATCCAACCAGAGTTTTATTATGCGCTGGTAACCATGCACGGAACGGTATTGGTTTTCTTTGTATTAACAGCCGGACTCAGCGGTACATTTGCCAACTTCCTCATTCCGCTACAGATTGGTGCAAGAGACATGGCTTCACCATTGCTAAATATGTTGAGCTATTGGTTCTTTTTTCTTGCATCTGTTATAATGATTTCTTCCCTATTTGTGCAAACAGGACCTGCTAGTGGTGGATGGACCGTTTATCCGCCGTTGAGTGCATTGGGTGAAGCGTCTTCGGGTAGTAAAATAGGGATGGATCTCTGGCTGGTAAGTATGGCCATGTTTATAGTTTCCTCTTTGTTAGGAGGCTTGAACTACATCACTACTATCTTAAACATGCGTACAAAGGGCATGAGTATGACTCGTATGCCGCTTACCATGTGGGCTCTTTTCTTCACAGCAGTTTTAGGAGTATTGTCTTTCCCCGTATTACTTTCAGGTGCCATCTTATTGTTATTCGATCGTAACCTGGGTACCAGCTTCTTTTTAAGTGATATCGTAGTGGCAGGCAAAATATTACCAAACGAAGGCGGAAGTGCTATTTTATTTCAGCATTTATTCTGGTTCCTTGGTCATCCGGAAGTATATATTATTCTGTTACCGGCCATGGGTATAGCTTCAGAAATTTTAAGTGTCAATAGCCGTAAGCCAATCTTTGGTTACATGGCCATGGTAGGTTCGTTGTTTGCTATTTGCATACTCGCCTTCCTGGTGTGGGCGCATCATATGTTTGTCACGGGCCTCAATCCATTCCTCGGAGCAGTGTTCGTGCTACTTACACTACTCATTGCGGTGCCGTCAGCCATTAAAGTTTTCAACTGGCTTACTACTTTATGGAAAGGCAATATCCGGTTTACACCAGGGATGTTGTTTGCCATCGGCTTCATTAGTATGTTTATCAGCGGTGGTTTAACGGGGATCTTCCTTGGTAACTCAGCCTTAGATATTCACTTACATGATACCTATTTTGTAATCGCTCACTTCCATATTGTAATGGGTGTTGCCTCCTTTATGGGAATGTTCGCTGGAGTTTATCATTGGTTCCCTAAAATGTACGGGCGCTTCTTAAATAACACATTAGCCTATATCCACTTTTGGGTAACCTTGATTGGCGCTTACCTTATATTCTGGCCAATGCATTACCAGGGATTTGCGGGTATGCCACGCCGTTATTACGATTTTTCTAACTGGGAATCTTTTAAGCAATTTAACGGGCTCAACGAATTTATAAGCCTCGTTGCTATGGTCGTTTTTGCAGCGCAACTTTTATTTGTATTCAATTTCTTTTACTCCATTTTTAAAGGAAGAAAGGTAACCGTTAAAAATCCTTGGGAAGCCAACACATTGGAGTGGACCACACCTATTCGTCCTGGTCACGGAAACTGGCCTGGAGAAATTCCTGAGGTTCATCGTTGGGCATACGACTATGCTAAGGATGGTGCTAACGGAAAAGATTTTATTCCGCAGGATATACCGGTAGGAAGTGAGGAAGAGAAACACTAAGTTTAATGTATAGTAAAATAGGTGAGAAGTTCAATTGTCTGAAATTATGGTGAAGTGAGATACGGATTATTGATTACTGACTATTGATCATTTCATGGAGGAGAATAAAACCATATCCAACTCAACATCGTTTGCGTTGGCAAGCAAAGCAAAGGACTATTTTTTGCTGATAAAGTTCACGTTGAGCTTTATGGTCGTGTTCAGCACAGTGATAAGTTATCTACTGGCGCCCAATGTAAGTTTTAATATATCGAAAGTTCTTTTACTTTTTGTGGGAGGCATGTTGGTAACAGGTGCTGCCAATGCAATTAACCAAATACTGGAAAAAGATACCGATGCATTGATGGCCCGAACGGCCAAAAGGCCGATAGCGAGTGGAAGAATGAGTGTAAACGAAGGATGGGCATTGGTGATAATTGCGGGTGTGTTGGGCTGTGTTATCATGTACAGCTTTAGCATAGAGGCTGCATTGCTCAGTTTGTTTAGTTTACTGCTTTACGGGTTTGTTTACACGCCCTTAAAAAAGGTAAATTCAATTGCTGTGCTCATGGGAGCAATTCCCGGAGCTTTGCCTTGTCTCATTGGTTGGGTAGCAAGTTTCGAACAAGGTCAGCCGCAAAACTGGACGGGCGGTTGGATACTATTCGCTATACAATTTTTGTGGCAGTTTCCTCATTTTTGGGCTATAGCCTGGGTAGCACATAAAGATTACAGCGCCGCTGGGTTCAAACTGTTGCCAAGCGATAAAGGACCTACAAAGTTTACAGCGCTCCAAACGATCATGTATAGCAGCATGATGATACCGGTAGGTGTTTTGCCTTACGTCTATCAAATGAGTGGGATTACCAGTATGTGGATCTGTTTTGGATGTAACCTGTTTATGGTGTTTGTAAGCATTCAGTTATTTAGAAAAATGGATGTGGCAGCAGCAAAAAAAGTAATGTTCAGTTCTTATTTTTATCTGATGATTGTGTTTTTTAGTTTATACGCAGATAAGGTAAGAATGTAAGATTAAGGTGAGAGGTGAGAGGTGAGAGGTGAGAGGTGAAATATTTGTAACCATTGAAGGTACTTGAGATCTTAAATAAAAAGCCCTTTTGGGAGAGAAAATGAACACCGTGGCAATAGCTCCAAAAAATAAATTACACCCTCACAAGTTTACCTTGTGGGTAGCCATTGGCAGTATCCTGATGATGTTTGCTGGCTTAACGAGTGCATACGTTGTAAAGAGAAATCAGGCTAACTGGACAAGCTTCGAATGGCCGGTAATGTTTTGGGTGAGTACAATCGCAATTATTTTAAGCAGCGTTACACTTTACCTGGCTCTAAAGGCTTTTAAGGAAAGAGCTATGAGCAGGTATAGGATGTTGATGCTGGCAACGCTGGGCCTCGGAGTACTATTCATTGTTTTGCAGGTGATTGGTTTTAGCCAACTGTGGCAATCAGGTTTAACTTTGCAGGCCAATGTGGCCTACTCGTTTTTATATGTAATTGTAGGGTTGCACGCTCTGCACGTTATAGGCGGGATCATTACACTGGTTGTAATGTCGCTTAAAGCATTTAGTCAAAAAGTTAGAAATTATAGTTCATTGCCGGTGGAGTTAATCAGTACTTATTGGCATTTCGTGGGAATATTATGGCTCTATCTGCTGGCATTTTTGTTGATGATCAGATAAAAATGTGCAGGTATTTGGTTGATGACGGAGCAAGCTTTTAGTTGCAAACACACAAATTTTAAAAGTTATTAGAATTAATATTATGGCAACAACAGCAATTCCTGCAGGTACAAAATGGTGGAGTGGCGGCAGAAGCCCCTTTAACGCCAGTTACGGAAAAGTAATGATGTGGTATTTTTTAATGAGTGATGCTTTTACTTTTGGGGCATTCCTTATTAGCTATGGAACCATTCGTTTTAGTGTAAATCATTGGGCAGATCCCAACCGGGTGTTCAACGCATTCCCATTCGCGGGTCACGCCAACCTACCACTTGCCTTTGTAAGTTTAATGACGTTCATCCTGATTTTTAGCTCTGTAACAATGGTGTTGGCCGTGCACGAAGGCCACAAAATGAATAGAAAAGGTGTCGAAAAATATATGATTCTCACCATTCTTGGAGGAATCGCTTTTCTTTCTTGCCAGGCCTGGGAGTGGACGCATATGATTACCGGCGACCACGCTGTATTAATAAACGGTCAAGTTGAACATTGGGGTACTACGACGGTTAAGAACCCCTGGGGTGCTGAAGTGATGCACAATGGGCAACTGGTTTCTACTCCTGGTCCTATTGCTTTTGGCGGCTACTTTTTTGGTATCACTGGCTTCCACGGATTTCACGTGTTAAGTGGAGTGGTTATTAATATCATTATGTATATAAAAACCAAGCTTGGCCACTTCGATGACAGGGGCCATTATGAGATGATTGAGAAAGCAGGGCTTTACTGGCATTTTGTAGATCTTGTTTGGGTATTTGTGTTCCTGTGTTTTTATCTTGTATAACCCTTTCGAAAATTTTTAAAAAATAATTATGTCTGCACAAACAACAAATACTGACGTTACATTTAACGCCGAACATACAGATGGCACCAAAAGGATATGGAAAATATTTTGGGTGTTGTCAGCATTGACTATACTAGAACTTGCTCTTGGTTATTTCTTATACGCTACCCATGGCTCCCTTGGTTATCCAGCCGTGCTCACTACCAAGATCGTTATTGGTATTCTAACGCTAGCCAAAGCCTACTATATTGTTTCAGTTTTTATGCACTTGGGAGATGAGGTGAGAAACCTCATTATGACGATTGTTGTTCCCCTGGTACTTTTCGTTTGGTTCATCATCGCATTTTTGGCTGACGGAAATAGTTGGAAGCTGTTAAGGAATACCAATGCTGGCAGTACGCAAAATGTGGAGCAAACTACACCTGCAATAGAACAGGGCCAAAAAAAATAAGGGTTTGTTATGACGATACTAAAAGGCCATCATTCCGAAAGCAAGGATGATGGCCTTTTTTAATAACCATTGTTGATGCAGAATACAGGAGCAATGTCGCTACATTGGAAAGTAGGCATGGCCTTCGAAATTTGTTCACCAATAAAATCTATTTAGATATTTTGAAAATCAAAGGTATTGTAACGCTCTTGTTGGTGATCATTGTACCACTTGCCGGGTATTACACCGTAAAATATTACAGCAGAGATGCTGTGCACATGCCCCGTCATTATTTCTTCGACAGCGTGGGAACAACTGAACGCCGGGGTGAGACAGTGCCGGATACGCTTTGGCACAGTGTAAAAAATATACAGTTTACGAATCAGCTTGGTAAAGCGGTGAGCCTTGATGATTTAAAAGGTAAAGTACTGGTGGTCAATTTTTTCTTTTCCCGTTGCCCCACTATTTGTCCAGGCCTTACCCGAAATATGAAAAAGGTACAGGAATCATTTGGAAAAAATCCTGAGATCGTTCAGTTTATATCTTTTTCTGTAGATCCTGAATACGACAGCGTTGCACGGTTGAGAAAATATGCGGATAAATTTGGCGTAAACCACGACAATTGGTGGTTTGCTACCGGAAATAAAAAAGCGATTTATGATTTTGCTGTCCAGGAGATAAAAGCCAACATTGCAGATGTAAATGTAGATACCGCATTTGTGCATACAGAGAACTTTTTCCTGCTGGATTCTAACAGGGTTGTGCGAGGGTGGTACAACGGTTTTGACACAGCAAAACTGGCACAGCTTGCTGGCGATATCCCAACACTCATGCTGGAGCGAAACAGGAAAAGCCCTTCGATCTTTAGAGAATTCATTCCTATTCTGCCGCTTATTTTCGCCGGTATAGCAGTGGTTTTTCTTGTAACCATATACCTAAACAGAAACCGGAAAACATTATAACTTATGTTACAACCTGCTTTGCAAAAAAATGATCGGAAAGCAAAAACACTGATCATAGTTGTGTCTGTAATCGTATTCATTGTAGTAACAGTGTTGGGCAAATACAACCTGGCTGGCAAAGTAGACTTCCCTTTCGATGTACACATCTTTGCAACTATCAATGCGGTTATCAACGGAACAGTTGCCCTACTGCTCATTGCAGGACTCGTGGTTGTGCGTAATGGCAACTTTGAAGCACACAAAAAAATTATGCTTTTTACCATCTTGCTCTCTGTAATGTTCCTGGTTTCGTACATCTGCCATCACCTTTTCGCCGGTGAAACGCCATACGGTGGTACAGGAAACCTCCGCAGCTTTTACTTTTTGCTTCTGCTCACCCATATACCACTTGCAGGATTAGTGCTGCCATTTATATTATGGGCAGCGTACCGGGCCCTTACCGGCGAGTATAGTAAGCATAAAAAGTTGGTGAGAATAGTATGGCCAGTTTGGTTCTATGTTGCTATAACCGGAGTTATAATTTATTCGATGATAAAGCCCTACTACACCTGACATGCCACAGCAGCCCATTTCAAATGTAAAGGCATTATCTGTCATGCATTTTTCACTGTTTATCGGGCAGATCATATTTGCTGGTATTGCAGTGTATCTTATTTTTTCAAAAAGTTTTAATCCAGCTATCTCACGAGAGGATTTGGTAATCCTCATGGGGAGCTGTTCCATTGGCTTTGCGGTAGCAATGGGAATTGTTGCGTTTGCAATGTTTAAAAAGAAAGTAGAAAAAATAAGTCTGAGTGACGGTAGTATATCCGAAAAATTGGCTGCATACCGGGCGACTAGTATCATACGCTGGGCAATGTTAGAACTCCCGGCCCTCTTCATGATTATTTTTTTCTTGCTTACCGGGTACTATATGCTATTGGTTGGAGTAGCAGTGTGGTTCTTGTTATTTTATTTTACGAAACCAACGATCGCTAAAGTAGCTCAGGAACTTCGTATAAGCGAAGAGGAGGTAATGTAAAAAAGTAGCGGCTATTTTACACAGGCTCCACATTGATGCGATTCTTACCAATATGAGTGATGTTCACTTTAAGTGTATCCTCTTTTTTTAACTGCTTTGCAAGCGCATCCATCTCTTCATTTTTGCCTAAAGGTATTTTTGATTTTAATTTAT
>JAYTBG010000069.1:0-5486 GCA_043737055.1 Chitinophagaceae bacterium
ATGAGTTTGATATCATCTTCTTTGTCGATATTGTTTACATACTTTTCATACGTACGAACATCAAAATAAGCAATGGGCATTTCTTCTGTCACTTCATCCAGAAAAGATTTGGCGATACTGTCATAAAAGAACCTGGTGTCTTTACCACTCAGTTTCCAATTCTCATAATCCTTTTTTAGTTTACTGTTTCTGAAAACATTCTTTTCAAACCAAACTTCATCTATTACAAACCACTCATAAATATTGGTAACAACCAGGTATTTTATATCAGTGTTGTTGTTGTCAAATCTTTCCCGTAAATAATATAAAAGCAACTCCTGTAAAGCCTTTGTATTTGGCTTGGCTGTTGTCATCATCTCTGCCTTATTGGAAGGCTTTTTTACTTCGAGGATTACACCTACAGCATCTTTAGTTGTTTTACCCGTATGTATCACCAAATCATTTCTGTCTTTGGTATTTATTTCAAATTGGTCTTTGTACCAGGTATCTTTTAAAAAATCGGCTATTACATTTTTCAGGTGTTCTTCGCTTTCCTGTTCGTTGATACGGCTAAGTAATTGTTGCAGGTTCTTCTTAAATAGCTCAATGTGATTGCGGCTTACCTTTTCCTTCAAGTAGGCTTTGTTAAGGGATTTAATGGGTTTGATTAATTCCAGTTTCATGTATCGTTCTTCTGGTGTTAGTTATTGGTTTATGGCGGTTACTTAAGGAGTTAGTGTAAATATAGCTTATACATGCCGATTTCAATGACTTGCAAGGGTTTGGCTGAATAAAAAAAGGGGCTAAAGCAGCCCCTCATCAGCAAAGGAAAAATACCCTTCGCTGGTAATTATCATGTGGTCAATCACTTTTATATCAAGGTAATTTCCAGCCTCCTTAATTTTCCTTGTCAATTCTTCATCTGCCCTGCTTGGTTTAAGGTTTCCGGATGGGTGGTTGTGAGCTTTATGTAAAGCTTTACATAAAGCTCATTATGCAAAGCATTTAGTTATGTAAAGTGATGATATTATACCCTTGATAATTTTGGAAAACCTACGAATTTGCTTTACATAATAATTTAAGGCTGTTTATTGAATACCGGTGAAAATTCTAACTTATCAGGATTGTTCACCTTTCAATAAAATAGCTATGATCAAAAAAATTAAAGACCCCGATTATTTAATTGCCGAAGCTGAGGAGTACATGCTTACGGTTGGTTATTCTCCATTCACAATGGTTCGAATAAAAAGAGCCTGGCTCTTTGTCCGATCATTTATGAGATCGAAAGATTTAAATTGCTATTCAGTGGATATTGCAAAACTCGCAGTAGACCAGTATTTACAGGATTGCATTAGTAGTCGAAAGCGGCCCAATCGTTATCAGAAAAATTTTATCCACAGTGTTACCCTTCTAAATGAGTATTATCAGACAGGTAAGATTAAAACATTTTATCAAACTGAAAAACGGCTTGTATTCAAAGGACGTATCGGTTCATTGATAAATGAATTTTTAAGCTATAAGAGGCAAGAAGAAAGATTGTCAATTACCCGAGTTGCCTGTTATCGTAGATACCTTTATCGATTTTTGGAATATTGCCATAAAAATCAACTTCAGCGAGTGAAAGAAATTGATTTGCCGCTGTTGCTTCATTTTATCGGCTCGCTTGACGACAACAGATCCGTGCCCGTAGCAACAATTGTGTCCACTTTGCGTGGTTTTATGAGATATGCCTTTGTAAAAAAAAGATTAGCTATTGATTACTCTGTTAAAATGCCAAAATGCAAAACGAGTGTCCAACCCAACCTTCCTTCTACCTATTCAAAAAAGGAAATTGACCAGCTTATCCAATCTGTCGACCGGTCTAATACCTCTGGTAAACGCAACTACGCAATTATCCTGATTGCTGCCAGACTAGGATTACGAGCTTCTGATATCTGCCGGTTAACATTTAAGTCTTTGCATTGGGACACAAGTACTATAAAAATCCGACAGATCAAGACATCGAAAGAACTGGAACTCCCTTTATTAAGTGATGTTGGAAATGCCATTATTGACTATCTGAAATATGGTCGTCCTGAGTCTGAAGAGCCATATGTATTTCTGACTGCAAGATCACCTATTGAACCGTTATGGTCCAGTAATGCAATAACTCATATAGTGCAACGTGCTTTTACAAAAGCAAAAATTAATATCAAAGACAGAAAATTCGGCCCACATTCGTTGCGCCATTCTCTCAGTTTTAGAATGCTTGAGCAACATACTATCCTGCCGGTGATATCGGAGGTTTTAGGGCATCAAAATACTGAATCGACCCGTTATTATTTACGCATTGATCTCGCCTCAATGAAACAGTGTATTCTTGAAGTGCCACCAACAAAAGCTAGTTTTTATCAGCAAAAAGGAGGATGGTATTATGCGTAAAATATCAACCGCCTTCAACAGCGTTTATGGGGAACCCCTAAATGCCTTTATTAACATTAAAAGAAAACTTGGCTTCAAGTACATTACCGGAGCTGCGATTCTTTCGCTTTTTGATCGAATGGCTCATAAAAGAAATGAAAAATCTCCGGGAATAACAAGAGCATTCGCAGACAGCTGGTGTAAGAAAATGCCAAATGAGTCGATGAGATATCGTTATGATCGCATTAGGCATATTACTCAATTTTCCTTGTACTTATGCGATCTGGGCATCCCTTCCTTTGTGCCAAAACTTCCACCTTTTCCAAACTCCACCTTTATTCCCTATATATACTCTAAAGAACAGTTAAGCAATATCTTTAGAACCAGCGATGAATTGCGGGGAAGATCGGTCCAAATGAAATCGTCGTTAATATCAATACCGGCCCTGGTTCGTTTTCTCTATGCTACCGGCCTGCGAATTAATGAAGCCTTGGATCTTCAGGATGATGATGTAAATCTGGAAGAGTCTTTCTTAAAAGTTAAAGACTCAAAAAATGGCAAGGAGCGGATAATCCCAATATCATCTTCATTAGTAGTAGTGTTAAAGCAGTATAGTAGCTATAAAGCCAAGCTTCCTGTTCCAAATAAATCGGGATATTTATTCGTTAATCTGATGGGTAAAAAGTGTGGTTATGGAAGTGTCGAATACTGGTTCAAACAATGTCTTCGCACTGCTGGAATAAAATGTGTCGGCCGCTCAGGTCGCCCCAGAATACATGATCTGCGCCACACGTTCGCAGTTACTTCTCTAGCCTCAATGGCTGAAGCCGGCATCGACCTTTACGCCTCTCTTCCGATTCTTTCCACCTATTTAGGACATCAGTCTCTGGGTGCCACCAATCATTATGTTCGTTTAACCTCGAATATGTATCCAGATTTAATTAAGGACGTTGATACCATCTGTCTGGACGTATTCCCAAAATTAAATTTTTATGAAACCGACTGATTTTTCTAAACACATATCCGATTTTATCTCTCAGCACCTGCCAAATGAAAAAGGTGCGAGCAGGAATACCATCGCTGCTTATCGGGATGCATTTATTCTACTTATTGATTTTATTAAAGAGCACAAACATATTAGGGTAGAACGTCTCACGCTTGATAAAATAACAAAAGAAATAGTTATGGCATTTTTAGAGCATTTGCAAAAAGTAAGGAAATGTAGTTGCTCCACTCGCAACGCCAGGCTTGCGGCCATACACTCATTTTACCGATACCTGCAGCGGGAAGAAATTGAGCACTTAAATGAAATTCAGAAAATCCTTTCAATAAAGTTTAAAAAAGCTCCGCAAGAAAGTTTAAGTTATCTAACCCTTGATGGTATAAAACTACTGCTTCAACAGCCCGATATTAAAACAACCAAAGGAAGACGTGATTTATCGCTTCTTTGCCTTATGTATGATACAGGAGCCAGAGTACAAGAAATTATTGACTTGACACCCTGTATGCTAAGGCTGGATAAACCGCCCACAATTAATATCGTTGGAAAGGGAAATAAGGCTCGTATTGTTCCAATGCTAAATGCACAAACTGAGCATCTCAAAAATTATTTGATGGAACATGATCTGGGTAAGGACTTCGCCGGAATGTATCCACTGTTCTTTAATAGCCGCAGAGAGAAGTTGACTCGGGCCGGTGTAAACTACATTATAAAAAAGTATGGCAAGACTGCACGAAAGGAAAATAAGGCGCTGATACCTGAAAAAATTAGCCCCCATTGCCTGCGGCATTCAAAAGCTATGCACCTGCTTCAAGCTGGAGTAAACTTAGTATACATCAGGGATATATTAGGGCATGTCTCTGTTCAAACGACGGAAATATATGCGAGAGCCGACACCAGGCAAAAGCGTGATGCTCTGGAAAAAGCATATGTTGATGTGAATGAGAAAGAAACACCAGCCTGGACAAAAGATAAGGGTTTAGTTACCTGGCTTAAAAGCTTTTAAAATATTATGTAAAGTAATGCAAGGCTATTACCTCAAAAATCATCTTAATATTAGTAAACAGCCTTCATTACTTTACATAACTAAATACTTTGCATAATGGCTTAAAATGATATTACAAGCATTTGCTTTTAAAGCCGCTGTAAAAACTAATTTCGGGTCTGCCACGGTTCCTGTAACTCCTCCGGTTGACAACTCATAAATGCCTAAGACTCTTTGAGCCCGGTTCATTAAAACAACTTTAAACTGCTCTACAAATTCAATCTTTTTTTCATCCCAGGTTAATCTTAGTAACTCATAGCATTCTTTGGCAGATTTTACCAATGGTCTTTCAGAAGGTTTTACTTTGTTTTTGTAAACCAATTCAACTTCTGACACCATGTTTAATGCTGATAAATTCATTAGCTGTTCCATAACATTTCATTTTAATGATTAAAAATTAATTATGGAACCTCTACCGCCTTTTGGCGACCAAGGCAATGAAGCAACGGAATAAATGATAGCCTTGTGTTATGGTTTTGTGTTTATGCCGGACAGTTTATTGCCGCCACGGAGACAAATGGCGAACTTTGTGGGAGAATTAATGAAGAAAAATATAATTTCTTTTAAAATATCCTACGGTAATTTAAAATAAACTTAATAATTTTAATTGCTAAATATTGCATTAAGCCAACGAGCCACGCCCTCAAGCGTGGCTCGTTTCCAGGCTTTAAAAGTCTTATTAAAAAAGGGGCAAACTTTTTTGTTTGCCCCCTTAAAAATCTTAATTGTAAAATTCCATTACCTCAGCCTTTGCAAAACTCTCACAAAGTTGAAATGCTTTTTGAGTCCTCAATTGTCCGGTTCCACCAAACAATAAAGATTTCAGTTTTGCTTCTTCATTTTTGTAAGTTCTTACATTTTGAAAATATCCTGTTACGGCGTTATAAGCACCAAACAAACTTCCTTTTGTAGTTTCTAATTGTTGCGTTTCATTTGTCATAGCATATTCAAAAACTGCATCGGTCATGTTTTTAAAACAGGTGGATAGTTCATCATCTTTACCAGCCTGTATATTTTGCAACACTTCTTTGTTAGGTACTAAAGCCATTTGTATCAGCTTTT
>JAYTBG010000070.1:0-12659 GCA_043737055.1 Chitinophagaceae bacterium
TGTGTAGTACCGTTAGAGTTTTGGCTGGAAGATGAACTGCTACTGAAAATTGCAAAAGAGAACGCCGTTGCAGAGACTGCTTTCTTTGTAAATAAAGGAGAGAAATTTCATTTACGTTGGTTTACACCGGAGATTGAAATGGATTTGTGCGGACATGCAACCCTGGCCACGGCACATTGCCTAAAAACAATTTTAAACTACCAAAGGGAACAAATAATTTTTGAAACGTTGAGTGGCAACCTGACCGTTTTAATAGACAAAGATTCGTATAAAATGGACTTCCCATCAAGAATGCCTGCAATTGCAGACTTGCCAGCAACCATAGAAAAATCTTTAAACATTAAACCAAAAGAAGTATTGAAGGCAAGGGATTATGTGTTGGTATATGACACCGAGGCAGAGATCAGAAACATCAAAATTGTTAGACAATTTTTCGATCAAATCAACCTTGGCCCGGGTGGCGTGATTGTAACAGCAGTGGGAGATAACTGTGATTTTGTCTCAAGATTCTTTACCCCGCAAGCATCCATTATGGAAGATCCTGTTACCGGTTCTGCACACTGTTCTTTGATACCATTTTGGGCATCCCGGCTGAACAAGAAAGAGATGACGGCATTGCAGGTTTCAGACAGAGTTGGAAAACTAGTCTGCGAAGACAGGGGTGACCGGGTTATCATTAGTGGCCAGGCGAAAACGTATTCTATCGGTACCATGTGGACAGAATAAAACATTTTCTGCCGCGGCAGATGAGATCGGCACCTTGCAGAACTGACCAATTTTCAAATAGCCTCTAACAGCAAGGCTTTCACCACGGCCGCTTTAACAATATTGGTAGACCAGGGAAAAATTTGGCTGGAAGGATAAAGTAAAAACGTACATCACCGAATTCAAGATGTACAATGACTATGTAACGGAACATTTCCTGATTGAAGATTTACTTTGTCACCGCAGCGGTTTAGGGTTAGGCGGGGGCGATTTAATGGGTTTTCCTGACGGTTCCGATTTTACCATAAAGGATGTGTTGAACAGTTTTCAATACTTCAAACCCGTGTCGGAATTTAGAACCAAATTTGATTAGACAATCTGCTTTATTAAGTTTCCGGCGAATTGGTGGCAAGGCTAAGTGGAGACAGCTGGGAGCAGTTTGTTAGAACCAACATTATGCAGCCGCTCAAAATGAACCACTCTTATTGCTCAGACGAAGTGCCGAAAGATAACAATGTAGCACAACCGCATTCCACCGAAGGAGAAGATGGCAAACTAAGGCAGATTTCTTTGTTTAAAGAAATAGTGAATGGCGCTGCAGGCGGCATTTCTGATAATGTCTCAGACATGTTTAAGAGGGTGAATATGCAATTGGACCAGGGTAAATATGGCGCTGATCCGGAAAAGCAACTGTTTAAAGCAGCCAGGCAAAAAGAAATGTGGCAGATTCGTACGGTAATGGATGTAAGGTTAAACTCCAGGTACAATCCGCATTTTAATGGGTCTGGGTTGGGCTGGTTCCTGACTGATATCAAAGGCACACAGCAAAAGGTAAAGCTTTGAAAAAAGGTAGCAGGAAGAGTATGGTGATTTTACTTTCTCAGGTGTGAAGTGCGTAACCATTGACAAAACGTAACATATCTGAAACTTATATTTGCAAATGCAGAAAAACTTAATACACACTATATTCCAAACTGTTTTAATGACGGAGACGGACATACAACTCTGCGACAACTTTTTTGAAGAGGTTACTATTGCCAAAAATTCTGTTCTGGAAGAGCAAGACAAGATTCCCCAATATTTGTATTTTATTTCCTCAGGTTTTATGAGACTGTTTTACCATGATGAAAATGGACAAGAAGTGACAAGTCATATCGGTTCAGCGAATAATTTCTTTGCATCATTTTTAAGCTTCATCCATCAAAAGAAAGCAAAGGAAAACGTGGAATGCATTACTGAATGTGAACTATCGAGAATCTCCAGACCCAACCTTGTTACTTTAATTGACAGTAGTGAAAGTTTTAAAAAATTCAGCTTGATTATTTTTGAACAAGCAATTGCATCAACTGAAACCAGAGCGAATGATTTGGCTACACTGGTTGCCGGGCAACGCTATAAAAAGCTGATGGAAACCCAGCCATCTATACTTCAAAACGTCCCAATACAATACATCGCTTCATTCTTAGGAATTAAACCACAAAGCCTTTCCAGAATCAGGAGGCAGATAATTATGTAACAAATGTTCAGTGGTTTTAATAATCGTGAACTCATTTTTGTAATTGACAAAAAAGTAAACGATTTATGGAAGCCCTACAACAAATTATCAGCAATTTTCCTCAAGGCTTTATGGCGGCATTGATGTTGAATGGTTCCTTAATAACCATAGCTTACTATTTATTTTGGAAAAAGTTTAAAAAGCGATTTCAACATTGGCGTATTCAACTCAAAGTGAGAGTTGATACAAAACAAATAAAGGCAGAATTAAAAAATGCTGTTTTTACGTTAATGGTTGGTGCCCTGTTTAGCAGCGTTGTAATTTATCTTAGTTTAAAAGGGTATACAAAAATCTACACTAACTTTTCTGACCACAGTCCATTTTTTGCTGTAGCCGGCTTTTTTATTTTATTGGTTATTGACGATACCTGGTTCTATTGGTGTCATAGGCTATTGCATCAGCCAAAGTTGTTTCGGTATGTTCATATTGTTCATCATAAAAGTATAGATGTAAACCCTTTTACCTCCATGTCATTTCATTGGATAGAGCCGTTTTTATTATCCTTTTGGATCTTTCCAGTGGCGATTTTCCTGCCCACGTATGCCCCGGTACTCGGTCTTATTCAAATTTGGGGGTTGTTAGAGAATATAAAATCGCATCTTGGCTACGAATTCTATCCAGCTAATTTTAATAAAAGTTGGTTACGGTTTCTAACCTCAAGTACCCATCATAATATGCACCACAGCAAGTTTAAAGGTAACTATGGTGTGCATTTTAGAATTTGGGATAAGTTACTAGGAACAGAGTTTAAAGACTATGAAGCTGAATTTGATACTATACAAAAACGAAAGAAAATAAAACCAATAGTTTAAACGCTGGATATAAATTGTATAAAGATTTTATGCCTGAATATGATTAATATGAAAGTAATCAGCCTCGGAATTATTGTAGCCTTATTGCTATTCTCGTTAATGGGATGGGGGCAGAGCACTGCTCCTTTGATATTGGACAGCGGTAAGATGTATTCTATGAAGGATGCATATATAAATTATGCCGACCAAAAACAACAATATTTTCTAAAATCATCAACAAAACCATTTAGAGGTTTCTTATATGCCAGGTACGAAAATGGCCAGCTTGAAAGCGTCCAACAATTTAAAGATGGAATAGGAAACGGTACCTGGAGAGATTATGATCCTGATGGAAAATTAAGTTGCGAGGGAACTTATGTAGACAATAGGGTAGAAGGGCCGGTGAGGTTTTATTATGAGGACGGCAGTATAAAATCGAAAGGTCAATATCTCCACTGGAAAAAGCCCATCGGATTGTGGATTTTTTATAACAGGCAAGGTGATATCGTAAGTAAAAGGACATTCACACGGAAATTAGATGGAGCTTGGCATTGAGTGCCCTCCACCCAAGGAATTTGCATACCGGCACGGCTGGTATGGCTGCACTAAACTTCTTTGTATTAGATTAAAAAGCCCGGTTATGCTACAAGATAATACTTTCATGAAATAGAATGACGGTCTTTCGCCGCCGTACGGAGTTTGAACAACGGCACAAAACATTCCATCATAAAAAGTTAAAACGATCCAGTTTATCTACAACGCATACACAGATCTGGCAATATAAATAATAGCAAGAACATAGGGGAACCAGCGTAGGGCACCATACAGAGCATTTGCAAATGCCTAATGGGGGAGGACTCTTCGAACTGTTTTTCCCGCAGCCTCGCCTTCTACCAACGGCCGAAAAAGTTCCTCATAAAAAATCGAAACGCATCGTTGCACAATAATGCATAAACAGCTTTCCACACACCACGAATTCTACTTATGCATGTTGCTTTAAAAAATTGTTACGCTTGGATTATACCGTAGTTTAGCGTAAAGAATTCGTCTTGGGTAACCTTGCGCAACAAAACTAATAAGCAATAGACTGAATGAAACAAAGAATAATTGGCTTTGACTTAGCAAGGGCCTACGCAATTTTTGGAATGTTTATCGTAAACTTCGTTTTTTGCTTTGGCTCATTTAGGGACAATACTATTTTTGGAAAATTCGCAAATCTTTTTATTGGCAATTCAACTTCAATTTTTATTATCTGTGCTGGTATGAGTGTTACGATGATGACCAACAAAGTTGCACCCAGCTTAGAAGATAAAAGCAGCATGAAAAAGGTCATTTTAAAACGTTCATGGTTTTTATTTGTTTTGGGCTTATTACTTTACACCTGGTGGCCTGGAGATATTTTACATTTTTATGGGGGCTACATGCATATTGCTACGTTTATGTTGTTCGTACCAAAACGTTACTATTTATGGTTCGCCCTCGCTGCTATTGCTGTGTACAACATTTTGCAATTCTTTATCCCGATTTTTACGGGCTGGAACCTGGAAACGACCAAGTACGCCGACTTTTGGACACCCATCGGTTTTATAAGGAATACCTTTTACAATGGGTGGAACTCAATATTTCCCTGGTTCGCTTACTTTGCGCTAGGTATGTTTTTGGGTAGGTTAAACTGGCAAGATAAAAAACTGTGGAAGCATATTTTTATTACTGGTTTTAGCCTATTGGCTATCTTCAAGGGGATAAGACTATTTATCAGATATGACTTGAATAATGTTCATCGCCACGATTTTTACATAAAATATTGGTTCAATATAATGGAAGATTATTTTCCGGTTAATATCCCTTTCATCATGATAACCACAGGTTGGGCATTAATGGTCATCTCTGCTTGTCTGTTTTTGGCAAGCAAATTTCCAACGGCAAAATTTATTTACTTGCTAGCCAAAACAGGTCAAATGACGCTGTCTCTTTATGTTGCTCACATGACTATTGGCGTGCTTATTTTGTCTGTACTCACCCGTAAAACTTATACTGGTTTTCCCCAGGCAAAAAACCCGGCAGAGCTACCTTTCATTTTGACCTATGCAGTTCTATTTTTTGTGGCAAGTGTTCTGTTTAGTTATTTATGGAGCCGAAAGTTTAAAAATGGGCCACTCGAAACATTGATGCGAAAAATTTCTGACGGACCTAAGTTGCCCCGAGCAACATAGGGGCTACAAAGATTTACAAGCTGGCAAAGCGCCTGCGTTTTTTAAAGAAACTTTTTGTAAGGCTATAATATAGTGTTCATTGTAAATCATCTTAAAATAAAAAATGGCTATCTGGCAAAATATTATTGACTCTTTATGGTTCAACTTTTTCTTTGCTGTCTTATTAATCCTGGCTATGGGCAGTGGAATTTTATATGCCATACGTTATAAGAAAAAATCCAATTGGGAAAGTTCCGGCATAGAAAATTCGGTAGTGGGTATATTTGGACTGATCATCTCTTTTACTTTTCTGCAGGCAGGTAATGCACACCGTGAGAGATTTGCCAACATTCACAAAGAAGCTGCGAACATTGATATGCTTTACAGGTATAGTAAAGGAATGCCTGACTCTTTTTACAAAGTCACACGGAATACATTAATCACTTTTCTGGACAATCAAATTACTTACCAACAGTCAGATGATGAGCAATTTTTATACAATGCCAAAAAAATAAGTGATTCTTATTGGTTGTACCTGATGAACTATACTGAACAGACTAACAATTTGATACAAGCTGATCGATTGAACAAAATATCTGTATGCTTCGATCAGATTCGCACTTCGGTTTCGCTACTTGCATATTCTTACTATGAGCGAACGCCTTCATTTGTTATGTTTCTTTTAGTAATTGTGGCCTTATTAATTGGTTTTTTGGTGGGGTTTATGAATGCAATTAAATTAAAGATTCATTACCTGTTGCCAACTATTTATTTTGTAATGATCACGCTAACAATGGCTGTCATCAGCGACTTAAATAATCCAAGGCTGGGTTTCATAAAACCCAGCTACCACCACCTGGGATTGATTTATGAAAATATTAAAAACAATTAGGAGCTTAACATAAGTTAGGGCTTTCCCTTATCAAATTCCAGTTCAACATTGGTTATGCAGTATGCACATGAAGTGGTTTACTGGTTGCTTCCTATTGCTTTGCGTTATTGTTACAGCTGGTTGCAGCGAACAAACGAAACCTGCGGCCACTAATACCAAGGCCAACCAGCGGGTGGGCGGCCCCTGCGATGGCTGCGAATTGATGTATGAAGGCATGCCCACCGCAATGGCTGCAATAGATACGAGCCCGGGCTGGAAAGGCGCAGGGCAAAAGGGGCTAATGAGAGGGAAAATATTTAAACCCGATGGCACAACTCCGGCGCCGGGAGTGATATTGTATTACTGGCAAACCAACAACGATGGTTTGTACAGTCCGCAACCGGGCAGGCCGGAAAAAGCCAGTCGGCATGGAGCTATAAGAGGTTAGGTGAAAACGGACCAGGAAGGCAGGTACGCCATCTACACGATTAAACCAGCGCCTTATCCCAATGACAACCTTCCGGCGCATATTCACCCGGTAGTAAAAGAACCGGATGTGAAGAATGACTATTACATAGATGACTTTGTATTCGACGATGATCCGTTACTGACCATCTCAATAAGAGAGGCGGCTGAAAACCGTGCAGGCAGCGGCGTTCTACAAACAGCAAATTCTGATAGTCTCCTCGTGGCAGAGCGCAACATTGTACTGGGGCTTAACATTCCGAACTATCCCATAAAAAAAAATCAACCTAAAAAATAAGCGAGGGTAGAGGAGTAGGGTAAAGATTTATTGTACTCCTTTCCCTGCATCTTTCTATCCGCCAACAGAGCAGTCCTTGTAGTACACCGGTGGCATGGGCACTACAGTTATTTTTTCTCAATCGATTGCACTACGAGTTTTACAAATTCTCCCATCTTACTATCGTCCATCCACCGGCTTACAATCACAAGGTCATTGGCATGGTCTATCACAATATAATTTCCGCCAAAGCCTGCGGCATAATAAATGTCGGCAGCAACGCCCTTCCAGTTTTCGCTGGTGTTGATCCACCACATATAACCAGAGTCTTTGTTAGGGGCAGAGGGCTTATGTGCTTCATTGATCCATTGTGGGGACAGCAGTTGTTTGTCTTTCCATTTACCTTTTCGTAAAAACAACAGGCCAAACCGGGCCATGTCTGTAGCGTTGATAAAAATTCCGCCACCATGATGCCCACCACCACTTACCGATTGCATCATGATGCCATCTATGTTTACAAAACTATTGTCGTAGCCATACCAGCGCCAGGTGCTGGAGGCGCCGATAGGATCCATCAATTTCTCTTTCAAAACCATGGGCAATGGCTTGCGGTATACGTTTAATAAAGAATAGGCGAGGAGGTTCACCCGTACATCGTTGTACTCATACACCGTTCCGGGTTCTAGTAATTTCCGGTTTCTCCAATCATCAATGCCGCCCTCTCTTGGCGGGCGATCTGCCCAGTCGGGTAACCCAAAGAGCGTTCCGCTCCAATTAGAAGATTGATTAAGCAAATGCTGCCAGGTAATTTTTGAATTGTGCGCTCCCTGATACGTACCGTACCAAACATATTTATCCACCCGGTCGGTTACATTTTGTATCAGGCCTTCGCCTACAGCCAGCCCGGCAATCGTTGTAAGAAAACTTTTGGTGGCACTAAAGGTCATATCAACCCTGTTTACATCTCCGTAAGACGCTACGATAAACCCGTTCTTAATCACCAGTCCGGCAGGGCCGCCCCGTTCTTTCATGGGGTCCAATGATGGCATACCCGGGCTCTCTTGAATATGCTTTGATGTTGGCAAGCCGAAGATCTTTCTCTACTTTATTTTCGTTCGCCATTGCAAAAGCGATGGCACTGTCAAGCCTTTGTTTGTTCACCCCTGCCTGTTGTGCAGTGTTGGTTTGCCAGCTGGCATCCGGGTAGTAGGTTTGCTGGGCCATGGTGCCTGCAGCCCACAGTAAAACTGCAATTATTAATGCAACAGTTTTAGGTTGATGTCTTTGAAGCATATCGGTTCTATTTTCGTTGTTACAATGTTACCGAAAAGCAGTTGGGTACTTGCAAAATTGGGTAAAGATTAAATTGGTGTTGGCTGGTTTATTTTTATCCCAGCGGGGTTAAGTTCAACCAAACGAAAGCTGTATTTGCGCTAATCGCTAGAAGCTGCAGTTATTTTAATTTCATCATCAGTGGCATTAAAAAAGTTGCACTTAATTTATTTGGTAGTTTAGCAAATACAGTTGTCATCAGTAATTTAGAAACATGCGAATACTACTTTTATTACCTATCGTATTACACTTCTTGTCTTACATGCCAAAAGATACTTTCAAACTGACTACAAATGGCATTCGGCAATATTAAAACAACAGTTTACTGGAATCAATTACGACATTATCTTCAGTAATTGAAGTAAATGATACTTGCAGACCGTGTTTACTTTATAGAGACTTTGCTTATAAAGCTCTTAAAAACTACGATGAAGCTATTGAGGACTTCAACAAATTAATCCAATTTGATAATGTGGGATCGACTGATTATGCTAAAAGGGCTTTTGTTTATTATTTGAAAAATGACTACAAATCTGCACTTCGATATTTTGGAAAGGCATACCAGCTAGACGCTTCTGATATTTATTTAAATCCATTATGCCATATGCCTTTTGCGAATAGTTACACGGACTCCGCCTGTAAATTTTATGAAAAATCATTGACCTCAGGTGACACTACATTTGACATAAGCATCAAAATCTATTGTGATAATACAAACCATCGCTAAGACTGAATGTGTAAATGCATGGCATATGAACTAAATTTCAACTATAAATCACTAACCAGGTTCAAATCGAAGCAAGCAGATGGAGTTCTAATCCCATGCCTTCGCAAATGCTTCAAGGTTCCAGATAATCTTTATGGACGTCAACTATTAGCTGACATTAGAGAAATTTTGTAGCTTACTGCTAATTTAAAACCGACAATTATGCTATACGGACAAATTAGTATTGATCCTGAAATTATGAGCGGAACTCCGGTGTTTGCGGGTACCCGTGTCCCTATAAAAAATTTGTTTGATTATATAGAAGGTGGTGAAGACCTTGCTGAGTTCCTTGACGATTTTCCATCTGTTTCAAAAAATGCTGCTGTTGCAGTGCTTGAAATGGCAAAGCGTACATTGACAACAGAAAAAGCGCTGCATGAAAATTTTGCTTGACGAGAGTTTACCCCGAAAACTTAAATACGATTTCGGTACTGCACATGAAGTTTATACTGTGCGGGACAAAGGTTGGTCAGGAGAAAAGAACGGGGCATTACTCAAGCTTATGATTGAGGCTGGTTTTGATATTTTGGTTACTGTTGACCAAAATCTTCCATATCAGCAAAATTTAGATCGGTTAGAAATAACTATTGTTGTTCTTGCTGCAGTAAACAACAGACGAGAAGCACTTGCATTACTTATTCCTAAATTTTTCGATAGACTTGCAGAAGGAAACTTCAAAAACGTAATTGAGATTTCGTGATACTCCCTGCATGGGTGCAACTATTTATGGCTTATTTTACCGCAAATACACTTCTTGCCTCAATGTGATTTGACCCCCTTAACATGACAGATTTAAAATTATCCTTTGATACAGAAACAATACTGCGATTGACAGGAGAGCAATTCGTTGAACTTTCAATAACAGGTGAAACGATAACAGACTTTGCACCTGCAAAAGACTATTGGATTGATCCTGAGTTTTCGAGATTGTTCCTGTCAATTGACGGTTCTTTAGGCAGCTATTTTTTTGAATTTGAACCGCAAGATGGTATCGATAAGTTTACTAAGAACTCTTACTTGACACATTTCTTTCCAAAGACCGGCAAAATAAAGTTGATTAAAGATTTGGAAAAACCTCTTTGCGACCTGTTACTAAAGAAGCGTATTGAATTAGTGGATTTGCCCTTAATTGACAGACTTGAATTTGCTGAACAACAAGATACTTTCTCAGACCCACTGAATGAAAATGCCGTCGACATTTTGGTCAGGACAGGAAATTTTAAGGGACAGATTTCATGTTGTGAATGTGGAGAAAGTGGATGTTCAAGTGAATATCTTTGGGCAGAAGAAAGTTTTGGATTAGCGAGTTTTCATATTCTTGCAGCAGGACTTCAGTTGGTTCGCCTATATCCTTTCAGGCTTGCTTAGGCGGACACGGAAGAACATTCGGGCAACTTTGTCTCAGGGGGTTTGCGCAAGAGTTAGTTCTCGAAAATGAAACGTTTCTGAGAAACCTGCCTAACTACCTCGGTAGCAAAACCGGCAAACAGACCCTATATAAGTTGGCCTGCAGTAAGCAGCGTGCAAGGCGGTTTTGTTCCAGCGGGCCTGAGTTCAACCAAAGTAAAGTTGTATTTGCGCTACTCGCTATTTGCTAAGGTTCCTTTAATATTATCCTCATCAGCAGTGCCTTCAAAAAATTGTTGCACTTCATTTATGGTGTATTTTAGCGCTAATACATTTGTTACCTGCCATATTCATCTTCCACCTTGAAAAGACTTTATAAAATATCTATGGTATTGATCCTGCTTATAGCTGGACTATTGCTGATAAGACCTAAACCTAAAACATTTATCTATGGTTGGTTTGCGGGTGAATGTGTTGGCAATTGTGGGACAATGTACCAAGCTAAAGAGAACTATATTCTAAGGGACTCAATTTCCTACTGGGAAAGTGACAATAAGAACAAGCTATTAAATATTCGAGCACAGCAGGTTCTCGAAAATGACCATGAAGGAAGTTTTAGCTATTTAAAGTTGAACATTCCCCTAATAATGTTGCTTGACCCAAGAGAGCAATTCGGTTGCCCGGACTGCCATGATCAAGGAGGGTATTATTTGCAGTTTACAATGTTGGGCATTACAAGACACTTTAAAATTGACAAAGGAAATGAGCCTTTTTATTATCAAAATCTGACTAGAGACTTGGATACTGTAATGAATAAAACATTATTTGAGTTTAAACAATACGGCAGGTAACGTGGTTTTGGTGCGATAGGTGCTGAACAATATGCTTTTTTAAAATCATCCTCATCATCAGTGCCTTCAAAAAATGTTGCACATCATAATGGGGTATTTTAGCGCAGGTAAATTTGTTAGCGGGTATTATAGAGTGCCACCCAACAAACTTTAAAATAGACGACTTAAATTTAAAAATTGAACGAACATAAATATGGACAAATCAAAAATACTTGGATTAAGAACTACTATTTATAAAGTCGGCGACATTGAAAATGCAAAAAATTGGTATGCAAATGTTTTCATGACAGAGCCATATTTTGACCAACCTTTTTATGTAGGTTTTAATATTGGTGATTATGAACTCGGACTTCAACCCGAAGAAACCCCATCGACTGACAAAATAGAAAGCGTTGTAACTTATTGGGGTGTAGAAGACATTCAATGTGTTTACAACGACTTCATTGAAGCAGGAGCAACAGAAAATAAAAAGCCATATAGTGTTGGTGGCGAGTTATTGGCAGCTACTGTTAAAACTATTGGGGCAATTTGATCTGTTTTATTTATATTCAAAGTTCAAACTAAAGTAAGTTATAGATGGCATCAGAACAAGAATTTGTAGATTTTATCATTGATCAGATTGGTTTTCCAGAGCAGGTTACAAACAAGAAAATGTTTGGTGAGTACGGACTGTATTTCGGCAATAAATTATTTGGTCTTGTTTGCGACAATAAGTTATTCATTAAGCCAACTCAATCAGGACGAGAATATATAAAAGACATTGTTGAAGCATCGCCATATCCAGGAGCAAAACCAAGTTTCTTAATTGAAGAAAGATTGGACGATAGAGAATGGTTAAAAACATTAATAAAAATTACAGTTGATGAATTGCCAGAACCAAAACCTAAAAAAAGTAAACTCAAAGACAAAAAATAGAATTCACTAACAAGACACGACACAAAACAATGAACCCTTAACATCGGCTTAACGAAAGCAGGGCAGGCGTGATGAATTGAGCTTCCTATTTCTAATAACACCTGTGCTTTATTCAATATTCGTGCTTCCAATCCATTGCCATTACCAGGCCGAAAACCGTTAGGCAGAAAGCCCAGGGGCCTCCAAAATTTAAGCATAAATCGCACCGCACAAATCTAAATTCGACGAACATCAAAAAAGACAAGGCGCTTGAGACCATCCAAGAATTCCCACAGGAATTTGAATTAGAAGATCTTATTGAAAAACTAATTTTCATTGCAAAAGTGGATCAAAGCTTAGATGAACCAGAGAAAGGTAAAACGGGCCCCATGAAGCAGTGAAAGAAATTGCGAAGAAATGGCAACGGTAATTTGGAGAAATTGCGGTTGAAGACCTGAAACCTAATTCACTATTCTGTCCCAGCGGATTTCCACAAGAACTAGCTTTCGGAGATGACACGCTTCGGCAAAACACTGCCGGGACACCAATAGCGTGGGCGTTTGTTGCGATAAAGTCTCATTCAATTAAATATCCCTGCCAGCTTTAAAACCGA
>JAYTBG010000071.1:0-12657 GCA_043737055.1 Chitinophagaceae bacterium
GCTGATTTTTGATTTTTGATTTCATCCAAGTGACGGCCGATGGTGAATGATCTATGATGAAGCAAAAAAAGCGCTCGTATATCCCACATCAAAATCTAACATCATAAATCTTAGATAAAACATCATACATCCGAAACTTAAAATCCGATATCCGACATGACAAATCAAAAACCATAAATCAGCAATCAAACTTAGTTCTCCTGTTTTGTAAGTATCTCCTTTTTCATTTTCTCCCAAAGCCCATCAAAGGTTTGATGGTTTTCATCTTTCCATTTTGCGCTAAATTGTTTCATCTTTTCGTCCCGGTCTTCTTTGGTGAGTGTAAAAAAAGCAGTGATTGCTTCCTTATCATTATCAAACGCCAACTGATTGTACCACTCCTTTAACTGCTGTTCCTTTTTACTATTACTGTGTGCAATTTCTATTTCCATCTCCTCCCGCAGCATTACCTTCTCATCGTAACTACCGGAGGGCAACAGCGTTTTAGCAATCACCGGCATCAGCTCGATAAGCATTAAAATAAACACAATCAGATAGTACCTAAACTGTAAGGCAGCATTGTCCTTAAGGAGGTTAGACAAGGCTTCGATTCTTGTTAAGAACCCGTTATTGAAGTAGGTGGTAAAATTAGCTTCCTCCGCTTTTATTTTTTGATCTATCTCCTTTAACCCGGCATCTGCGCTGTCTATCTTCCCCTGTTCGCTAGGGAGCATTTGCTGGTAAGCGTCATCCAGCTTTTGATACTCGGTCCTTTTGGCTATGGCAATGTCTTTAATACCAACCTTGCCTGTGCCACCACTTCCGTCTGTCTCCTTTAGAAAATTTTCACGGGCTGCATTTACCTCAACATACCTTGCAGCAATCTCTTTTTTGGCAACTTCTTTTTTCTGAATTAGTTCCTGTTTTTGACCTTTATACAAACTATCAAGTTCCTGCCGCTTGGTAATTTTCTTTTTCTCATTATCTAAAGAAGTCTGCAGTTTTATCTCTTTGTCAAACATATACAGGACTGCTGGCTGCGCCATAAAAGTGCCGATGGTCAGCGCCATTAATGCTCGAAACAGGAGGGGGGTGAATTTCCTTTTGTTGGTTTTTGTAATGCCTTTTATCAATGCCCTGTCTATGGTGAGAATAATAAAGCCCATAAAAATGCCAAGGAGGACAGCAGCAACAAGTGATGTTACAATGGTATAGAAAAAGTATGTCCAGGTAAAGGTTGCAAAAAGCCATGTGGCCAGTACCGTCATACCAATGATGCGATACCGGTTTCTGTCAACCACTGAGTCGATTAATATTTCTTTTTCAGCAGTGGCCAGCCACCACAAAAAAATGGTGAAGTCTGAAGGGGTAAAATTTTCTCTTTGCGCTATCGCAATATTCTTTTCAATCATGTAAAGTTATTTACAGGTTAAGTAAAATATTTCTATAGCTGAGTTGAGTTGAAGAGTTGCAAATTATGATTTCTTTACCAGTATGAAACGGCAGTGGCCAGCGATTATTTTAGGGAGATGGTACATTAACAGTACCTTAAATATTGGGCTTAAACATTTGAAAGCCAAAGTGGTCTATTACTTATCTTTGCAACCGAAAACACGGATGCATTCAGCCATAAAAGTAAAACCATGACCAAATTATTCTCTGGATTTTTAATGATGACTTTATTCTTTGTTGTAGCCGAGGCGCAAGTGCCTAAAGGTATGGGTGCAAGTGACCCTGCAGCAAAGAAAGTACTTGATGGAGTAAGTAGCAAGTTTAAAACATACAAAACCGTGCAGGCAAAATTTAGTTTAAAAGTTGAAAGCTCTGCGGGCAAAAACCTTGGTGTTAAAGCAGGCAATGTATACATGAAAGGGAGTAAGTATCGCATTAGTGTTACCGGCCAGGAAATCTTTTCAGATGGCAGCAATGTTTGGACTTACGACAAAGCATCTAACGAGGTAACCATCTCTCGCCTGGACCCTTCAGCCAATTCTCTGACTCCCCAAAAATTGTTTACTAATTTTTACGACAAAGACTTTTTATACAAATTGAATGGCCCGGTAAAGTTGAATGGAAAAAGCCTGAAAGAAATTGAACTTACTCCTATTGATAAAACCAAAGCTTTTCACAAAGTGTTGGTATATGTGGACAAAAATTCTATCAACACCACCAAGATTTTTGAAAAGAATGGCAACCGTTATACTTACAGCACGAATTCGTTAACGCCTGATATTGTAATACCCGACGCCACTTTTGTATTCGACGCAAAAAAATATCCAGGGGTAGAAGTTGTAGACCTGAGATAAGAGTAGAAAGTTCAAAAGCCCCAAACACTGCCTGACGGTAGACAGGCCACTAAAGGGGGCTTAGGTAAACTTCAATCATGTGGATTTATTTAGCTCCTTGCAGACCATGTCTGCAAGGAATTTTTATGTTACGATTAAACTTTTACGGTTCCAATCTCCCCTTAAAAGGGCAGGGGGCTACTCTCCCCATCTGTAAGACTTGTGCTCAAGCCCTGCCAGGTCCAGCACTCTGTCGACCACCGTTGCTGCTACCTCTTCTACGGTTTGTGGCCTGCTGTAAAACGAAGGTGTTGCGGGGCAGATAATTCCTCCAGCCACGGTGATGGTTTCCATGTTTCTGATATGAACCAAATTGTAAGGCGTTTCTCTGGCAACACAAATAAGTTTCCTTCTTTCTTTCAAAATAACATCTGCAGCCCTGCTTATAAGATCATTTGAAATTCCTGCAGCAATGCGGCCAAGAGTTCCCATGCTACAAGGCACAATGATCATCGTTTGATACTGACCCGAACCGGAAGCAAAGGGTGCATTAAAATCGTTCTTACCAAAAGTTTTAATAGGCAGTTCTTTAAAGCTTTCATTTCCCAGTTCTGTTGCCCAAACGTCCTTTGCATTCTCCGTCATAACCAACGATAGTTCTTCAATTTGCCCCGACAACTGCTGCAATTTTGTTAATAAAAGACTCGCATATATAGAACCACTGGCACCTGTTACTGCTACTACAATTTTTTGCATTATTTTTCCGTTTATCCGTGTAAGCTACAAAACAAATAAATTATGAGAAAGGTTAAGGCGTATTTATGGTTACTGTTTGTAGTGCTGTGTGTAACATCCTTTACTGCCAAACCGAAGGAGCAAATAAACTGGTTGAGCATGGAGGAAATGCAAGCTGCTTACAAGAAAGAACCCAGGCCCTTGTTAATTGACCTTTACACAAATTGGTGTGGCTGGTGCAAGGAGATGGACAGAACAACTTACAAAAATGCGAAAGTGGTGTCTTATATTAATTCACAATATTATGCGGTGAAGTTTGACGCAGAGTCTAAGCAGGAAGTGCTCTTTGACAATAAACTTTTTTCTTATAACACACAGATCAAGGCCAATGACCTGGCAATGTTCCTGAGCTTTGGGCAGATGGAATTTCCCACCACCGTTTTCTTAACCAGCCCCCAGGCCAGCCCGGCACCATTGCCCGGTTATTTAAACGCCAAAGAAATGGAAGCGCCCCTAAAGTATTTTGCAGAAGCCAATATTTCGAAGGAATCGTTCGTAGATTTTAATAAGAAATTTAAGAATGCCTGGTAGTTCTTAGGAGCCGGCCAACGAAAGATTACAGATTTCGATTGATAAACCTTAAGATATTAGCTAATACCTGCTCCTTATTTATCTCATGCAGCATTTCGTGCCTACCATCATTATAAAGATCAAAAGTAATATCTGTCGCACCGGCAGCCTTCCAATTCTCTATCAATTTTAGCACACCCCTGCCACAGAGTCCCACAGGATCTTTATCACCGGCAAAGCAATATACCGGTATTGATTTTTTAATTTTTTCGATGTTTGACTTTTTGAAGGCATCTCTAATCCCTTGGAAGAAATAATAGAAATAAGAAGCGGTGCTTATAAATCCACAAAGCGGATCAGCCATGTATTTGTCTACCGATGAATGGTCACGACTGAGCCAATCAAAATTGGTGCGGTTGGGCTTAAACTTAGCATTGAATTTTCCGAACGATAATTTATCAAGCAAAATAGCTTTACTATGTGGCCCAAGGATATTTTTTTGAATCCAGGCAATGCCGATCCCCAATGGCATTAAAGGATCTTGTTGACCATTGCTCGCCGAAAGAATAAGCCCATTTATTTCGTTACCATATAACTGAAAGTACCGTTGGGCAATAAATGACCCCATGCTATGGCCTAAAAGGAATATTTTTTTGCCGGGGTGGGTCTGTTGTAAAAATTGCAAAACAAACTTCAGGTCATCTACCTGTTTATAGAACCAATTCTCCGGGGTGCGACCTAGATCGTCTGTGGAGGGAACAGCACGTCCGTGCCCTCGCTGGTCATGGGCATAAAGCCCGATATTATTTTTTAGAAAATAAGGAGCGATGGAAGCATAGCGTTCTGCATATTCAGCCATGCCATGCGCAACATGTACTATGCAGGATGGTTCGGTTGCTGGCAGCCAATTGTACACGGGCATTTGATGACCATCTGCACAGGGCAAGTAAAAACTGGTTGAAGGTTGCATATTGCTATGTTGCCTTTCAAAGCAACGTACACTAATTTTTTTCGACAGTCTTTTCTTCCGGCAAAAGCTTAAAAGAGGTAGCCACAAAACGATCATTCACCACTTTGCCACTAACCTCAGCTTTTCTTACCCTGTTGCAAAAACCATTGTCAGCATGGGCATCGCCATGGTCGTCTATCTTAGTACCATCTACAAAATAAGACTTACCGTTTAGCTTTACGGCAAGATCGCAGTCACCCTCTTTCATTTTAAACATACACTGTCCGCACCCGGCTTCCACCTTTTGCAAACTGTCCTGCCTATTTGTAGTTGAAGTATTTTTTACCTGTGCCTTGGTTGCAACGGAACCAGCAATCAGTGTAGTTAGAATCAATAAACGTTTCATATCATGTTCTTTAATCTAAAGTTATTAAAACCTGGATCATAAACAGCCAGCATTTCAGAGTAAAAAAAAGTCCCATGTTAAAACGGGACTTTAAGAATTACATTACCTCGGCCATATCTGGTATGTCGGCAGATTTGTATAAGCCAGCATCTAGTTTCTTTTTCGTTTCTTCAAATGCAATCAATGTTTCTTCAATATCCTCAAAACTGTGGGCGGCGGTTGGGATCAACCTAAAAATAATATCGCCTTTCGGGATTACAGGATACACTACAATGCTACAGAAAATGTGAAAGTTTTCTCTCAGGTCCATCACCATTTGGGTAGCTTCCGGCACATCGCCATTCATAAAAATAGGCGTAACGGGAGAGTTGGTATGGCCAATGTCGAAGCCCCTGGCTTTAAGACCACTTTGCAAGCGCTCTACATTAATCCACAATTTCTCTCTGAGTTCAGGCATGGTGAGCACCATCTCCATACGTTTTAGCATTCCCTCTACAATGAGCAATGGAAGGCTCTTGGCAAATATTTGGGAACGCACATTATACCTTAAAAAGTTCAATACTTTTTTCGGCCCCGAAATAAAGGCACCAATGCTGCCCATACTTTTTACAAACGTGGAGAAGTATAGGTCTATCTGGTTCTGACAACCTTGCGCTTCATCTGCACCGGCACCTGTTGGGCCCATATACCCAAAACCATGTGCGTCATCAATCAATATCCTAAATTCAAATTTCTTTTTTAATGCTACTATTTCTTTTAGAATTCCTTGTTCGCCATCCATGCCAAATACACCTTCGGTGATAAGCAGGATGCCGCCGCCATTTTTGGCTGCCAATTCAGTTGCCCGCTGCAATTGCTTTTCGCAATCTTCAATGTCGTTGTGTTTAAAAGCATAACGATGACCCATGTGCAGGCGCACACCATCTACAATGCAGGCATGAGATTCCGCATCGTACACAATTACATCCCTACGATTTACCAATGCATCGATACAACTCATAATGCCCTGGTAACCGAAGTTCAGGAGCATGGTATCTTCCCGGCTTACAAATTTGCTGATTACTTTTTCTAATGCATCGTGCTTGGTGCTATTGCCACTCATCATGCGGGCACCCATCGGGTTGCCCATGCCGTACATTGCTGCAGCCTCTGTATCAATTTTTCTTACTTCGGGATGGTTTACCAGGCCCAGGTAATTGTTCAAACTCCATACAATCATTTCTTTTCCACGAAAAGACATTCGTGGTCCAAGTTCACCTTCTAGTTTCGGAAAGGCAAAATAACCGTGTGCCCTTTCCATATGCTGGCCCAACGGCCCACCATCTTTCACCAGTTTTTCGAAAACATCCATTTGAGTGTATTTTTTTAAAAAATTTTTATTGTCATGTAAAAGGTTAGCGCCCACCGTGGGGTGAGTTTTTACCTGCTAAAAACTTGCGCAAATCTAAGGATTTGCAGTTACATAAACGTAATGCAACTGTAATGGTTGGCTCGGGCTGTTATGAAAGAGTAGGTTTATATTTGCAAAAATTCACCCTGAGCATGAAGAAAATACCTGCCGTAACCGTTTTGTTTTGTTTACTAACCATAGCCTCATTTGCCCAGCCAACGCCCGCAACAATTGCCAACAACAATGCTGGTGGGGCCCGGGCAAAATTGGTCATAGGCCTTATGGTGGACCAAATGCGTTGGGACTATTTGTACCGTTACAACAAACTTTACAGTTCTGGAGGATTTAAGCGGCTTCTTACACAGGGCTATAGCTTCGAAAACACAATGATACCATACACACCTACTTACACAGCACCGGGGCATGCTTGCGTATACACCGGCAGCGTACCTGCCATTCATGGTATTGTGGGCAACAATTGGTTTAACAAAGAAAGTAACTCGTATGCGTATTGCACCGGCGATAGTACTGTTGCCACGGTTGGCAGCGGCACCAATGCTGGCAAAATGAGCCCTGCCAACTTGTGGACTACCACCGTTGGTGATGAGTTGAAACTGAGTAACAATTTTAAAAGTAAAGTCATCGGTATTTCTCTAAAAGATCGTGGTGCAATATTGCCAGCAGGCCACAGCGCCGATGCCGCTTATTGGTACGATGATGCCGTAGGGAAATTTATAACAAGTACTTATTATTTACAAGAGCTGCCTGCTTGGGTAAACGAGTTTAATAAAAAAGATTTGGCTGGCAACTACATGAGCAAAGATTGGAACACATTGTATCCGATTAATAAATACGTGTTGAGTAGCAGGGATAGCAATGCATATGAAGTGCCCATACCCGGAGAGAGGGCACCTGTATTTCCTCATAAATTATCTGCCATTGCCAACGGAAAGTATAGCTCCTTTAAATACACTCCCCATGCGTCTACGTACAGTTTCGATTTTGCGAAGGCGGCTATAGATGGAGAAAATTTGGGGGCTGGTGCTGCTACAGATATTCTAGCGCTTAGCATTTCGGCTACAGATTATATAGGCCACAATTTTGGTCCAAATTCTATTGAAATAGAGGATACCTATTACCGCCTGGACAAGGACATAGCAGACTTTCTTATTTATCTTGATAAAAAAATTGGGAAGAACAATTACCTCCTGTTTTTAACGGCAGATCATGGTGTGGCGCATGTGCCTGCATTTTTGAGTGAGCACAAAATACCAGGCGGAACTTTTGATGACGGCCCAATCATAAGAGAACTGAATAGCAGCTTAGCTGGCGCTTACGGTGTAGAGAACATTATTCAAGGCGCTTTGAATTACCAATTTTATTTAGACCTGGCCAAAATAGAAAAAGCTGGCAAAGACCTGGCTGGCATAAAGGCAACGATTATTAAGAAACTAAAGACGCAACCCTATATCGTGGCAGCTTTTGAGACCAGCCAGCTGGCTACTGCAACGCTCACGCCCACCCAAAAGCAAATGATGGTAAACGGCTATAATCCGGTAAGAAGCGGAGATATTATGTACACCGTTAAACCCGGTTATTTTGATGGGGGAACTAAAGGCACAACCCATGGACTTTGGAATCCATATGATGCGCATATTCCGAATGTGTGGTTTGGCTGGGGAATAAAAGCAGGAAGATCTCACAGGGAAACATTTATGACAGACATTGCCCCTACGTTATCGGCATTGTTGAAAATACAAGCTCCCAATGGCAATGTGGGTAAAGTGTTGGAGGAGATCGTCCGATAAACTTTTTTTCGCACCGCTCCTAAGACCAATCAAGAACCTCACCCGCTACTAATTGTTAATGCTAAAAAATGTTGGCTGATTCTTTTTTAAAAATAAGCCCAGGGGGGCGAAACACCCGGATACGAAAAAGGACAAATTAGTAATTAAACCAATTTGTCCTTTTCTGTTGGGTTACTAGGATTCGAACCTAGACGGACAGAATCAAAATCTGTAGTGCTACCTTTACACTATAACCCAATCTTTAACCCAATTATTATTTGGGAGTGCAAAAATAGGGGTTGTTAAAAAAGGTTCCAAAAGTATTTTCAATATTTCCGGCCTGTATAAATCAGCTTCAAGACTTGTGCAAAAAAGCCTTTTGTTTTTTGAAACTTTCGCACCAGCAAAACGGCAATTACGTTTTGCTTTATGAACGCTCCTCTCTTTCTTTTAGTTCTTTTATCTTACTTAAGGCGCCGGTTACCACATCGCACATTACTACGTATAAAGCCCCTGCTTGAGGGTTTGCATAAATGTACTCGAGCGCTTCTTCTTCATTTGCAATTACCATCGGCTGCATGCCAGGATCTTGTATAGCAATACCCTCCTTTAACAATTGGATAATTTCTTCTGCACTTCTTCCCCGCAGGTTTTTATCGCAGCGAATAATTATTTCATCAAAGTAGTTGGCAGATAAACTCCCAAGTTCACGAATATCTTCGTCTCTTCTATCGCCGGTACCGCTAATGATGCCTATCTTTTTCGGATATTCTAGTTTGCCTATAAAGTCACCAAGCAATTTTAACCCATGGGGATTGTGTGCAAAATCTGCCAGAATTGTAAAAGACTTAAAGTGAAAAAAGTTGAGTCTGCCAGGGGTTTGGCTAGATGATGGTACAAAAGAAAGTAAAGCCGAACGAATGTCGTCTATGCTGATATCTCTATAGAGATAAGCGGCCATCACAGCAGGCAGGCAGTTGTTAATATTGTGTAGAGCTTTTCCTTCGAAGGTGATGGGCACATCGTGTACATTGATCACCCTTATCTTCCAGGTGCCTTTCAAAATGCTGATGAAGTCGTTTTCAAAAACGGCAGCGAGCCCCCCCTTTTTACAATGTTCTTTTATGCGGGGATTGTTTTCATCCATGCTAAATAAAGCCACATTACAACGTAGTTCTTTTGCCATTGCAAAAACACGGTCATCGTCAGCATTCAATACAGCGTATCCGTGGGGGAAAACGGTTTCGGGAACCACCGCTTTTAACTTAGCCATCTGGTCCAAGGTGTTGATGCCCCCCAGGCCCATATGATCTGCCGCCACATTGGTTACAATGGCCACATCGCAATTTTGAAAGGCTAAACCGTTTTTTAAAATACCACCACGGGCGCATTCTAACACAGCAAAATCTACCGTAGGATCTTTAAGCACAAATTGTGAACTCAAGGGTCCTGTGCAGTCGCCTTTCATCATGAGTTGGTTTTGTATGTATACCCCATCGCTGGTGGTATAGCCTACCTTCTTGCCTGCACTCTTTGCAATATGGGCTGTAATTCTTGTAGTTGTTGTTTTACCATTAGTACCTGTGATGGCAATAATAGGAATCCGGCCTACACTGCCTTTTGGGAAAAGCATATCTACTACCGGTTCGGCAACATTTCGAGCAAGGCCTTCCGATGGATCTATGTGCATTCGAAAACCCGGCGCAGCATTCACTTCCAGGATAGCACCACCATTTTCGTTTACGGGTGTACGTAAGTCATTGGCCATAATGTCGATGCCGCAAATATCCAGGCCAATAATTTTTGCAATGCGTTCGCACATGAAAATATTGGCCGGGTGCACTTCATCAGTAACGTCATTCGATGTGCCACCTGTTGAAAGATTGGCAGTCGGTTTAACCATTACCAACTCTCCTTTGGGTGGAATGGTATCTAGCGTATAATTTTTTTCGTCCAGCATTTTTTGAGTAAACTGGTCGATTGTAATTTGCGTCAAAACTTTCTCGTGCCCGTATCCCCGACGTGGATCTGTGTTGGTGATATCTATGAGCTGCTGAATGGTGCTTGAGCCATCGCCGGTAACGGATGCGGGTGTACGCAGAGCTGCGCAAACAAATTTATAGTTGATGACAAGGATACGAAAATCGTACCCCGTTATAAATTTTTCTACAATAGAACTTCGGCCATATTTCTGGGCAGCCCCAAACGCCGTAAGGGCTTGCTCCCAGGTGGTTATGTTAGTAGTATTTCCTTTGCCATGATTGCCATCGATGGGTTTTATTACAAGCGGATACCCAAATTTTTCTACAGCTTCTTCCAGGCCCGCTTCTGTACGAACAACAGTACCACTGGGTACTGGTATTTCGGCAGCTTCCAGCAATGCTTTTGTTTCTTCTTTATCGCAGGCTATGTCTACTGCTATGTTACTGGTAGTACTCGCAATGGTTGCTCTGATTCTTTTTTGATGTACGCCATAACCTAGTTGCACCAAAGAACTTTTATTTAGCCTGATAAATGGGATGCCTCTTTTTGCCGCCTCCTCTACAATGCTGCCTGTGCTCGGGCCAAGCCTTGTTTCTTCCCTGATCTCCCGCAGCCGCATGATGTCGTCTTCTAAATTATAAGTCACATTGTCGGTGAGGGCCTGGGCTATTCTTACCGCAGCCTTAGCGGCATAAATTCCTGCATCTTCTTCCATGTAGCTGATGCATACATAATACTCGCCCACTTCACCGGTGCCCCGTGTGCGCCCAAAGCCAGTATCCATGCCGGACAGCGTTTGAAGTTCCAGCGCCATATGCTCTATCACGTGGCCCATCCATGTGCCTTCTTCAACCCTGCTAAAAAAACCTCCGGCCACGCCTTCGCTGCATCGGTGTTCATACATGGTGGGGAACATTGCCTCTAATCGTTCTTTGAAACCGGCGATCAGATTGGTCGGTTGCTGTTCCAATTCCTCCAGGTCCAGTTTCATCTGAATTAGTTTGCTTCTGCGCACGCTCCAATAGTTGGGCCCTCTTAGCACTTTTATTTCTACAATTTTCATAATTTCTGGTAGCTTATTTCGTTTGTGGGAAAAAGGAAATTAGGCAAATCATTTTGGTTTACAAAAAAACTGGTTGATAGCCCGGTAAATATGGTTTTGACGTTGGGTAAGGCCAGCGCAAAAAATTTTTTTTAAGATAGTTTTGGATGCATGAGCTAAATAAGTAGCTGATTATCAAAATTGAATTCCCTTAATTTTGTACAGATCACAAAAAAATATAAATGCAGTTTGCAAAAGGAAAACTAATTGCCATTGGTGGGGCAGAAGACAAGGGCACTAGCCTGGAAAAAGGAGAGATTCAACCAATTAATCTCAATTTTTTTGAAAGAGGCATTTTACGTCGCATTTTGCAGGAGTCTGGCGGCGCCTCCTCCCGGATAGAAATTATTACTACAGCCAGCATGATCCCTTACGAGGTGGGCGACAATTATATGGATGCATTTGGTAAAATTGGCTGCACAAATGTGGGCGTCATGCATATCCGAAATAGGGCAGATGTGGCCAACGCAGAACACCTTGATCGCCTGAGAAAGTGCAACGCAGTTATGTTTAGTGGTGGCAACCAGTTAAGGTTGTCTAGTATTTTTGGCGGCACTACGTTTCTGGAAATCTGCCTTTCTCGTTTTGCAGAAGAGGAGCATTTTGTAATTGCGGGAACATCCGCTGGCGCAATGGCCATGAGCAATACCATGATTTATGAAGGCAATGCAGCTATGGCACATTTAAAAGGCGAGGTAAAGATTACCACCGGCCTTGGTTTTATGGACGATGTATTATTTGATTCTCATTTTGAAAAAAGAGGAAGGTTCGGACGCCTTGCCCAGGCAGTGGCAGCTAATCCATCCTGCATTGGCATTGGGCTAGGGGAAGATACCGGCATGCTCATTACCGGCAGTAATAAAATGGAAGCAATTGGAAGCGGCCTTGTTATTATTGTGGACGGTCACGACATCAGGCATTGCAATATTGCAGACATCCCTGATGGGAACCCAATAAGTATAGAAAATTTGAAAGTTCATTTTTGTGAAAAGGGAAATGGATACCTCGTGAACGAAAGGCAATTTCTGCCTGAGGCTACCATAGGTGCTCTTGTGGCTAAGCAAGTGCATGTAGAATGAAAAAGCACCCCGAGACGTGCTTGACAAACAATTATTGTACTTCTAAAAGGTAATAATTTTTTTTGCCTTTTTGCAGCAGAAGGTATTTTGTATGGAGGAGTTTATCCGGCAATATTTGCAAATTTATTTCATCTACCTTTTTCCAGTTGATACTTACAGCGCCAGCCTGTACAGCTTTACGGGCTTCCCCTTTGCTTGGGTAGATATTAGTTTCAGCCAAAAGACTTACCACATCAATACCGGTTACAATCTTTTCTTTTGCAAAAAAAGATTTTACAATGCCTTGCATATTGTGAAGGTCTTCTTCGGAAAGGCTTTCAATATCTCCTTGCTGGTTAGAGAATAATTTCTTGGTTGTCTCAATTGCTTTTTCATACTCCTCATTGCCATGC
>JAYTBG010000072.1:0-2172 GCA_043737055.1 Chitinophagaceae bacterium
GGCAGCTCATACACTTTTTCAATTGCAGAACGAATTGGGCTATCTCAACATTTAATTAAAAAGGCACGCAGCTTGGTGGACGAAGATCATTTTACATTAGATAAATTATTGAATAGGACAGAGCAGGACTTACGTGACCTGGAAAAAAAAGAAGTTGATCTTTTAAAGCTGGTTAACGAAAATGAAAAACTAAAAAAAGAGATGACGCTAGTCATGGACAAAGAAAAGCACAGGCAACAGGTTGAAATTTTAAAGCAGCAAAACCAGGTAAGCGAAGAGCGTATAGCATATCTGAAAGACATGGAGAGAAAGCTAAAGCAAATAATTATAGATTGGCGAAAGGCTGATGATAAAAATGAAGTGATCAAACAAATGCAGGCTATTTTTAGTGGCAAGTCGGCAGAGCTGCAAACCAATAAAATGGCCAAAAAGGTGGATGGTAAGTATAAAGAAATAAAAGCGGATGTGATTATTGGATCGAGGGTAAAACTCAGGAATAACTATCAGGTAGGCGAAGTAAAAGAAATAAGAGGTAAAAGAGCAATTGTACAGGTAGGTGCCCTGCCCATGAGTGTAGATATTGTGGATTTGGTTGTGGTTGAAGAAAAACCTTTGGCTGAGTAAAAACAACCATATAATTTACAGGAGGTTTTGCATTATTTAGACCCTGAATGTTATAGGAGAGGATATTATGGATCAAATTTGTTGAAAGCAACCGGTATTCAATTTCTCCACTATTGAGTTTAATCGTTATGTTGCACAAATAGAATAGAGGTTCTGCCGGATTTTTTTAAATGTTTTTTTGCTAAACGCTGATTACAAATTAATTAGATAGTCAGTAAGTTGCTTCTTTTTTTAAAATAAGTTTAATCCGATATAATTTCAGTCTCAAATTTACGTTATCCCGAACCGAACCCATACCGTGTACCAACTCTATGAATACTTCACCGGCGAGCCTAAATATTACCTCAGAGTTTTCGTCAGAGAACATATTGGAAGCTTTTTTGGCCGGTGCCAATGATGGATTTTTGGTAATAGACAGAAACGGCAAAATCACCATCTTCAATCAAAAATATAAAGCGTTTCACCAGGCCTACCTGGGAGAGACGATATACGAAGGTGCCCTAATCTACGATCTGTTACAAGGTGCCCGCTCAACGGATTTTCTAAGCAACCTTGAAAAATCATTTGAAGGTTCACAAATAAAATATTCAAAAAAGTATTCAGTTTCAATATCAAACCCAACCTGGTTCGATTTTGAGTTTAATCCACTCAAAGGCAGTAATGGTTTGGTTATTGGTGTTGGTATCGGCGTTTTTGAGAGCACAGAAAAACACGAGTCAGACGATAAACTTCGCCAAAGCGAAGATCTTTTTAAAACCCTTATCCAAAATTCTACTGATGCTTTCCAGCTTTGTAATGTTGATTTTGGATTGCTTTTCGTTAGCACAACCATCAAAAATATTCTGGGTCTCGATGCTACTGAACTGGTAGGTAAAAGCGGCCTCGAGATGGTGCATCCCGATGAAAAAGATGCGGTGGTTGAATGGTTTACAAAAGTTAAGCAACACAGCGAAAAACTGTTTTCAATTGAATATCGCGTAAAGAACAAAGAAGGCAAATGGATCTGGATTGAAAATTATGGCAGTAATTTATTAGACAATCCAAATGTGCAGGCAGTTGTAATGAACTTGCGCAACATTCAATCTAAAAAAATTGCTGACTTTGCATTGATACAGGCCGAGCAGCGGTTGTCTTTATTATTGAACAATACGGATGAGTCTTTCATTATTTTAAACAGTCGCCTGCGAATTGTAGCCTATAATAGGGCGGCACAACAACACAGTCCATTTTTTTACAAGCAGGAACTTCAATCGGGTATTTCGGTTTTAGATCTTGTTAATGAATTGGAGGTTGAGGCAATGATAAATTTGTTTGAAAAGGTGTATGAGGGGGAGCAGATGGACAAAGAAACATCTTTCACTGATTCTCAAAACATCATTCATATTTTCAGCCACATCTACAGGCCTTTGTTCGATCAACACAACGAGATATCGGGTGTTTTCATCACCTCCACTGATATTACCACACGCAAATTAGCAGAGCTAAATGTAAAGGAAAGTGAAGAGCGTTTTAAAACTATCATCCAGGAGTCCTTCGATGCAGTATTAA
>JAYTBG010000073.1:0-2170 GCA_043737055.1 Chitinophagaceae bacterium
ACATGGCGCCAACCAATGCAACTGTTTTGACAGTTTTGGCTGCATATGACAAAAATTTCGCAATAGCACCCGCCACTTGCCCGCCGGGAATTAATGCAAGTGCTGCCGCGGCATCTACCACATTGCCAGCGTACTCAACGTTGGCAGCAAGTTTGGTGAGTGTTTCAATAGTTTTTGTAGCATCGTCAAGTTTGGTCTTTGCTTCTTTAGCCACCGACTCTGCATTGAGATTATAAAGGTTGTCGTAAGCGGCTGAATAACTAAGCTTTCCTTTCAGCAGTTTGGCCGCACCACTGGTTTCATAAATAAACCTATTGTGATTGCCTTTCACATAATCCTCTGTATAAAAATTGATTGATACTCCAAATGCAATTATTTTTTTTAAGTTGTCTGTTACGGCTTTTAATGCAGCCCTGTTACCACCTTTATCAATGCATTCTATTACCAGGTCTGCTAATCCGGCCAATGCGCTTATACACCTGTCGAAGGTTGCTTTAGCCTCCGGAAAAGCAGTTAGCGAAGCAGAAAATGCATTAAGTATATTAGTAATATGTACTTTAAGTAAGTTTGCGGCTGCCACAGCTGCAGCTTTTTCATCAACATTTACTTTAGAGAAAAAATCAGCATTTTCCGGCAATTTTAAAGAACCATGAAATTTAAGAAAAAGAATTAGGGATTCTGCTGCATCTAACAAGTTGTTACATGCATCTGATGTTAAACCAGTGGCAATGCCGCCAAGGTTGTAAACGGTGGCCATTGCTAAATAGTAAGTGGCCAGATTTTCAACCCGTTTGGTATGATCTTCTTCAATACCACCGGGCTTATAAAACTCTTCGCTCGCAAAATCATACCCGAAAATGTCAAAGCTTTCCGCACAGTAAGCCTCCTTATACTCAATGGCATAACCCAGTTTCAAATCAAAACACCGGTTTTTCATTTTGGCTTTAAAAGTTTTTAACTCTCTAATCAAACTATCAGGTATTAATATTGGCTGCAAACGGGTATGGTTTCTCACCTTGTTGTAGAGATAACGCATTTGCCTGCCTTCTGCACTATACTTTACTTCCACTGTATAATCGGTATTGTCCTCCGCTTTTACAAATTCAAATATCCCGTTAGCATTGGGCCGGGCCACCTCTTTTTCTACACCGTCTTTAAGCAAGGTTACCGTAACTCCGGTACTGAGCGGTATTTTTTGCAGCCCGATATACTTCTTTTCTCCATCAACATCGCAAAAAACATCTACCACCTTACCTTTTATAAATGGCTCCCTCACATTCATAAACGTAACGCCCCCGCTGGAAGTCAGTAACACCCTGCCATATTCTTTATCATATGCAACACCTGTAATGTTGTTATCGGGTAGTCCCTGGGCAGTTGTGTACCGGTTGTAAGAAGGTGTGTAATCAGGGCTGGAACCAGTATTCCATTCAGGGGATAAATACTCCAATAATCCGTCGCTGGTGCCAATGTAAATATTGCCGAACTGATCCCCGGCAATGGCGTTGTAATTAATTTGTACGCCAGGTGCAATCAGGCTTTGAGCATCCATCTTTTTCCATACGTCGTTACCAGTATTTATTACAAGACCGCCACTTTTCATTCCTATCCATTTATTTTTATACATATCTGAGAAAATGGCCTGGGCAGAAAAACCAACCTGCAACTGGGCTACATTGGTATCGCCGTAAGGCGGAGACTTTAATTCACCACTTGGCTTGTACCTGACTATCCTGGAACCACCGCCGTTTTGCCTGCTTGCTAACCATATTTCGTCACCATCGCCCCCGATAGCTTCGCAAATAGGCGTTGCATTAGAAAATATAGAAAAGCCTGCATATCTCCGGCTGAAATAAGGAGTATCCACATTAATACCAATGCTAAGCCCGCCTCTTCTTGTGTTAAAAGAAGTGATGTAAGTACCCATTGCCACCCATACCCTTGGCAGACGGTTAGAGGCTGTTCCATAGCTTTGATCTAAGTAGATGGAACGGGCATTCCGGCTCAGCAAATCTGCACTCACAGAGGTACCGTACACACTGTAAAATTTCATGTTAACATCATACTGGTCTTTAAAATAATTTACTCCTCCGGCAATGTTTGAATTGCCGCCTTGTGACACTGTGCCCGATTGTGCTATCCAGATACCACTATCCGGGTCAGACTTTAT
>JAYTBG010000074.1:0-5460 GCA_043737055.1 Chitinophagaceae bacterium
GGAATCCCAACGAGGTCACCGGAAATGGATTAAATGGAATTAATCAAAACGGTGCCCAGTTAACAACCGATAGATTTGGTAATGCCAACAGTGCCTATTTTTTCGACGGAGTGGATGATTACATTCAGATTCCCAGTAATGCTGCTTTAAATCCAACAACAAAATTTTCTATCGCACTTTATTTTAACCCCGAGCAGAGTTCAGTTCAAACTCTAATTGGAAAGATTGCCTATTTCGCCGGTGTAGGTACCCAATACCAAATAGCTATAAACTTTGGTCCTTTTCCCGGGGTATTGTACGGCACAAATCCTCCGGCAAACAGTTGTGCAGGAGTCCCCTTAAATGGTGCTTATGTAAATACCGGAGGTTCCTTGCCGAACAATCAATGGTATTGCGTGGTGGCTACATTTGAGGACGGACTCATGAAAATATATCTCAATGGATCACTCATTCAAACAACAGCTGCCTCTTTTACTAATTTAAACATTTGCTCAAACGCTGATGTACAAATTGGTTCATGGTGGAACGGAGATAAACAACGCTTTAAAGGAAAAATTGATGATGTAAGATTCTACAACAGGGCCATCAATCAAGCAGAAGTTACGGCATTGTGCACTCAAGTAACTGTTGCTCCACCTGTTGTTAGTACTATCATTAACTCCTACACCCCGGTTATAAATTTAAACATTTGCCAAAATAAAATTAATGTAGAAGATGCATCCTCATTTAATGTGGGAGATACCGTTCTAATGATTCAAATGAAAGGTGCCATAATAGATTCTACAAATAGCTCCTCATTTGGCAACCTCACCAATTACAAAAACGCAGGCAACTACGAGTTTAATTATGTAAAAAGTAAGTCCGGGAATGTTGTTGAATTAAAAAACAGTGTGACCAGGCAGTATGATATTGCAGAAGGCAAAGTGCAACTGGTGAGAGTTCCATACTACAATAATTTACTTGTGACCAACAAGCTTACCTGTTTGCAATGGGACGGTAATAAGGGAGGTGTGCTCGTGTTTAATGTGAGGGATAGCCTAACGCTTGCGGCAGACATGGATGTGAGTGGCAAAGGATTCCAGGGTGGAAATAGTCCCAATACTTTCAGTAATTCAACTTACTGCGCAAGAAATAATTTTACCTATCCTGCTGGCTCTGTTGATGCAGCTGCCAAGGGCGAAAGCATTACAACTATTGGAAACAATATTCTGTGGGGAAAGGGTGCTCCCGCAAATGCTGGTGGCGGAGGACTAGGTCATAATTCAGGTGGTGGAGGTGGTGGTTACGCCGGGGGGGCGGTGGGTTTGGTGGTTACCAGTTATTTACCTGCGGAAATGCACCCCTCGACAATCGGGGAATTGGTGGAAAATCACTTACGTATTCTAATGCGCTTAATAAGGTGTTTATGGGCGGTGGCGGTGGCTCCGGGCATGTAGATAATGCGGGAGGCTCCTCGATGCCAGGAGGAAATGGCGGTGGTATCATTATTATCAATGCTCCAATAATTAGAGGTAACAATTATAAAATAATTGCCAATGGTGCCAATGCACCGCAATGCACCATGAGTACATTTAGCGACTGCCATGATGCAAGCGGGGGCGGAGGTGGTGGTGGTGCGGTGATCATAAAAAATACCAGTTATACCTCGCCCGTGGCTGTAGAGGCCAGGGCCGGGAAAGGTGGCGATGTGATCATCTACGATCCTTCAGTTGGCGCCGATAAGATTGGTCCCGGCGGCGGCGGGGGCGGCGGCGTAATCTGGTTAAGCAATGGATCTGTCCCAACCAATGTAACAGCCAACGTAAATGCAGGAGCCAATGGAGTTATTTCTTTGGACGCAAACAATCCCTGGGGTGCTACGGCCGGAACAGCAGGAGCCGTTCTGTTCAATTTATCGCTTCCTGTTTCCAATAGCTTATTTGCTGCGAACATCGATTCGGTTCGGATCAAAGACAGCATAGTGACCTGTAATGGTTTTAACTTCAGGGGCCTGGCATTTACGAGGTCTGCACCCATAGTTCAGTGGCAATGGAGCTTTGGAGATGCTACTGCTGCTAACACACAAAATACTTCACACACCTACTTGTCGCCCGGAACTTATACCGTGAAACTTATTGTAACAGATTTGAATGAATGCAAAGACAGCAGCAGCGTAGATGTGCTTACTTCTGGCATAACGAATGATTTTGCCTACAAACAGAATGTTTGTAGTCCCCTTACTATTCAATTTAACGGTCTTGGACCTGCCCCTGCAAATAGCAATTGGAATTTTGGGGATGGCAATACAACTACCGGAAACAACAATCCCCTGCACACCTATGCAACCACCGGTAACTATATTGTGAAATACGGTTTTCAAAACGGGAGTTGTAATGACACCATCACCAAAACCATTTCTGTAAACGTAGTGCAGCAAAATATCATCCTCACGCCAGATACTACTATTTGTGTAGGTGCTTCCAAACAATTGCGCAGTGTACCTTCCTTAAGTTTTTGCTGGTCTCCTGTTACCTACTTAAACGATCCATTGTCAGCCAACCCCATAACATCTACCCCTGTACCCACAACTTATTATCTAACTGCAGAAGTGCCCGGTACCAATGTTATAACAAACGGAAACTTTAGTGCGGGCAATACTGGCTTTACATCTGGCTACAGTTTTGCCGCCAGTAATAATACAGAGGGCCAGTATTTCGTTGGCAACAGTCCGCAAGCATGGAATGCTGCATGGAGCAACTGCCCCGACCAGACCAGCGGAACTGGCAACATGTTGCTGGTAAAAGGATCTCCTACATCTAACGTCACAGTATGGACGCAAACGGTACCGGTTATTCCAAATACCAACTACGCTTTTTCTTCCTGGATACAGGCGTTGTTTGCTCCCAACCCGGCACAGCTAGGTTTCTGAATTAATGGATCCGATGTAGGAGGTTTGATTACCGCCAGCTTACCTACCTGCACATGGTCGCAGTTTTACACCACCTGGAATTCTGGCAGCAATACCTCAGCCCTCATCTCTATCGTAAATAAAAACACCGTCGTGCAGGGCAACGATTTTGCACTGGATGATATTTCGTTTGCTCCAGTTCTTATAAAAAAGGACAGTATCAGGATTTCCATAAGCAACCCCCTGGTAAAAACGATTGCCGATACTTCCCTCTGCAAAAATATACCTGTCCAACTTACAAGCACTGGTGCGGTGAGTTATAGCTGGTCGCCTTCAGCAGGATTAAGTTCGGCCATTATAGGAAACCCGATAGCGACACCTGCCGATACCACCAGGTACATTGTTACCGGCACTAACGCTAGCGGTTGTACGGCGAAAGATACCGTCATGGTTTACGTAAAGGCACTACCAGTAATCGTCACCTCGGCAGACGACACAATTTGTCTTGCTCAATCTGCTCAGTTAACTGCTGCTGGCGGTACCAGCTACGTATGGACGCCGGCAGCGGGCTTGAACAATGCTGCAATACCTAATCCTTTAGCAAGCCCCGCTGCAAGCACTACCTATACCGTGCAAGTGACCGGAAGTAACATGTGTACGAACAAAGATTCGGTTGCAATTTCTGTAAAGCCTTTGCCGGGCTTTAGTGTTTCGCCCGGGTATGCCACTTGCGTAAATGGCACGGCACCGCTGACTGCGGCCGGGGGTACTTCCTATTTATGGAGCCCCGCTCAATTGCTGAACAATCCCCGCATTGCCAACCCGATTGCCACGGTTCCGGGCAATACATCGTTTACTGTGGTAATAACTGATAGTATTTGTAATCTTTCTACCAGCCTTTCAACCATTGTTACAACCGATCTTGTGCCGCCAGTCATAACCGCATCCAAGTCGAGCGATATTGATTGTGTGTTTAGCAGTGTACAATTAAATGCTGTTGGTGCAAATGTGTATGCCTGGTCGCCCGCAACCAATCTTTCTAACAGCAGCATTGCTAATCCCATTGCCACACCTGTAGCAACGCAACTGTACACGGTTACTGGAACGAACAGCCTTACCAACTGCAAATCTAAAGACACGGTTACAGTCTTTGTAAAAGGAGCAACTGCACCCAAAGCGTTTATACCAAATACGTTTACACCAAATGGTGATGGTGCTAATGATTGCTTTAGAGTAAAAGATTTCGGAACAGTAAAAACCCTTGACGTTATGATTTTTAACCGTTACGGCAACCTTGTTTTTCAGACCAAAAACTCCAATGATTGCTGGGATGGAAGGTACAAAGGGCAGCCTGCAGAAGTAGGTAACTATGTGTACTACATCAAGGTTTTAAACGACTGCGGAGAGGAAGTTGAAAAGGGAAATTTGCTCTTGATAAGATAAATTGAGCATCAGTTATTCGGGGGAAAGTTTTTCTATATCATCGAGATCCTTGTAGCGTCCCGCTGCTTTTTTGGAAGTGAGTAAATCATTTAAATGTAAATATCTTACACTAATGTTTTCAATTTCTTTGCACAAGGATTAGGCAAAGGCTTCATCAAAATTAATCCCTTTCAATTGGGTAATAATGTCGATTCACAATGGCGAACGTCCAATGGAAAAAACATCAAACTTTTCTGCTAAAAAATTCTCTTCTGTTATATCGAACATAGGCATCCCAAATATGGTAAATGCCTTTCTTAATTTGAGATAATTCTCTGGTTCATTTCTGACCCAAATGTCTGGATCCTGGGTGGTTCTATAGTATCCATGGATAATTACTGCATAACCGTCTACAACAATATAATCCGTATTCGAAATGTTCAGTGCAAATAACCTGAAATCTGATGCGAAAATATCGTGCATGACTAAAACTTTCTGGCTGAAAAAACCGAGGTATCTATTTTAAGTGGATCCCCTTTTTTTATTCCATAGATAGTACAGGTTAGGTGAAACGATAATCGCAGCCTTTCAGCAATGGACGTGTCTTCAGAAAACAAAACATCTTGAGCAGCTTCTTCAAAACTTTGCGCCTTAAAAAACTGTTTTATCCATTTTAAGATCTTTCATATTTTAAAGGTACTCATTTGCTAATAACCGTTTACCTACCACAATCTCAGTCAAAATTTTCCATTACTTATGTATCTCACTCGTAAAATGAAATTCAATACCCGGGTTGTTGGTTCTTTCTGTGTTTAAAAACCATTCGCTCTGGGCCAGGTATACAGGGTGACCGTCTTTGTCTTCAGCAATATTTGCCTGTTTGTATTTAGTAAAATCGTCCAGCTTTTTGGGATCATCACTGGTTAACCAGCAGGCTTTATAAAAGGGAAGGCTGTTCATTTGAACGGATGCACCGTATTCATGCAAGAGGCGATACTGGATTACTTCAAACTGCAACTCTCCTACACAGCCAATGATCTTTTTGTTTCCACCAAACTGCGTGTACAACTGGGCTACGCCTTCATCTGTTAGTTGTGACAAACCTTTTTCAAGTTGCTTGGTCTTCATTGGATCTTTGTTGATCACTTCTT
>JAYTBG010000075.1:0-2167 GCA_043737055.1 Chitinophagaceae bacterium
GTAGTAAACCACAAATTGGAGGGCCAAATATTCAAGTGTACGTGGACCCAACATTTCAGGGAGGTGCATTTTATGTGACTGGGCATCAGTATCAAGGTCTTTATCAAACGGTAGCATTTGGTTCTTCAAGGTGCGTTAAAGCAGGATTTTTTACTTCAGACTCAATGTTTAAACAGTTTTGACTATAAAAAAACCATAAACGGTGGGACAAGTATTGAGTTTAGGACACCAGAAAATGGTATCTATCGAAAAGGATTTTTTAATATATCAAGATATGACTTAATAAACGGAGTTTTCTCTGGGACTTTTGAAGTTAAATTATATAAGACGGATGGCAGTTTCGGTGACACTTTTAGAATAACCAATGGACGCTTCGACGTAAAATTATAAATACTAAAAAAAATATAAATTATGCAACCAAAACATAGATTCACCTTTGCCCGATTGAAAGTTGTCTTAATAATAGCAATCAGTTTTTTAAGTTCATTTGCAAAAGGGCAAGATACAGATAGTGTACGCATTGCTATAAACAATATACTTGCGCCGCTCAATAAAACTCTTATACCAACAGGCATCCTGAACTGGCGCAAGTGTTCCGCTTTAGCGGACCACTTGTGACTTCTTGATTCTGCCCGATTGTATCGGGAATTAGAATTGCAGATGTTCAACATTAACCAACCCATGTTCATTTGTGTAATAATCTAAAGCGCTGCTGTACTTGTAATGCCACGGCTCCCACACTAAGCCACTTCTTACTGGGTTTTCATGCAAATAGTTTAAGCGTTGTTTCATTATTTCCACAGTGTTTAATTCTATCGGATGATAATCCTGTTGCCAAAATTGAAACTCTTTGTTGTTATTGTTATTTTTTCCTGTGAAGCTAAATATGTTCAGCATCCATAGTTTTCGACTTTCTCTATTGTTTACCTGTACTGCTTTGATAATTTGCTTACTCGTATATTTCTTCAGGTATCTTACAATATTTTCAAGTTTATTTTCATTACTACTTATTATTAGATGAACATGGTTAGTCATTAAGACCCATGCATGTAAAACAAGCCCTTTATTTTCCTGGCAATATTTCAGACTCTCCACAAATAATTCTTTGTATTGCTCTCTGCTAAAAATATTAATCCAGCCTACAACGGAAAAGGTTACAAAATGTGGTAACGCATCCTCGCCAACTTTATATTTACTACTCATTGGGCTTAATCTGTGATTGGTTAAATATAAGTTTCTATTTTTTGAAAAACTATCTAAAGAATGAAAGAAATTTTAGATTGAAAAGTAAATTAGTAAGCAAGTGAGCATTTTATATTACTGATAGGTGAGTATTTACTGCGGTTGCAAACCGCTTGGATTAATTGTCACAAGTGAGCTGCCTTCGGCAGAACACCTTGCGCCAGTGCGGCCATCCGCTGGGTTGCACGGGTTGCAAGCTCACCATACAAATCGTAAATGACATGAAGCGGTTAAAGAAAAAATATGGTATCGTTACAGCCTGCGTTGGTGGCGGGCAGGGTATTGCAGGGATTATAGAAAATATCGATTGATTTATGATGTTGGATTTGTGATTTCGGATGTTGTTAGATTTGAAAGTTTAATAGAATTTTTTGTTGAATAGGAAAAATTATATTCGATATTTCAGCACTTGCATTGGTTCAGAGGTGCAATATTACTGATCAAACTTAGTAGGGTTTGTTTTATCATAATCCTCGTCATAGCTCACAAAAAAGCGCAGGTAAATTACCCTGCTCAGGCGCATCATCCACGGCTGAATAACTACCAATAAAATGGTATTGGTTAAGAGCCAATAAAACACTCTGTTATCACTTACAGATACACCGATAATTACCCACCATGCCACAAAGCTTGCCACAGATATAGCAACCGCCAAAGCATAACTTACATAACCTGTACCATACCAAAATCCGGGTTCCATATCATATTTTTGGTTACACACCGGGCAGTTGTCGTACATGTCAAAAATATGTTTCAGGCTAAACTTGCGGTAAGGGTTAGGGTCCTTAAACATAGGTCCTCTTCTGCAGCGGGAACAGCGCATGGTTAAAATACTCCAGGTATAATTAGGGGTAGGTTTGTTCGTTGGTATGCTCATTCTTCATTTGTTTAAATTTGAATTTAAAAAACAACAGGATCAAACACA
>JAYTBG010000076.1:0-12601 GCA_043737055.1 Chitinophagaceae bacterium
AATGCTTTTCAGATAATCTGCTACTGACTTGTTACCATCTTTTACGAAGGCCTGTGCCATCAGTGTATTGTCTTTAAAGAATTTATTCATTTTACCAGCGGCGATTTTCTCAGCCATTTCAGCCGGCTTGCCTTCTGCCTTAATCATTTCGATAGCGATGTTCTTTTCTCTTTCAATTGTTTCGGGAGAAATAGAACTTTCGTCTACTGCCAAAGGATTCATAGCTGCAATTTGCATGGCTACGTCTTTGCCAGCCTCTTCTGCTTCTTTGGTAAATGCTACCAACACACCCATGCGGTTAGCGCCATGAATATAGCTTGCTACGTAAGGTGCTTCTATTCTTTCGAATTTTGACACTTCAATCTTTTCACCAATCGATGCTAATTTATCGTTGATCATATCTGATACTTTCGCACCATTGATCTCTACTGCATTTAATTCTTCTGCAGATTTTACATTGTTGCTGATGGCTGCGTCTGCAATGCTTTGGGCAAAGGCAACAAACTCTGCATTTTTACTTACAAAGTCAGTTTCGCAACTAATGCAAAGAACAATACCTGATTTATGGTCGGCAGTTGTTTTTGCAATAATCACACCTTCTTTTGCTTCACGGTCGCTGCGTTTTGCTGCTACCTTTTGGCCTTGCTTGCGCAACCAATCGATGGCTGCTTCAAAATCGCCGTTGCTTTCTGTAAGCGCTTTCCGACAATCCATCATACCAGCGCCGGTGGCCTGGCGTAATTTGTTTATATCTGCTGCTGTTATTGACATAATGAAATCCCCCTGTCTCGGCCGCGGCGGAGAGCTTAAATTTAAAGTTTCTTAATATTTTTAAAGAGCTGTTATCATCGCTACAATGATAGATGATAATTGGTATTCAGTACAAGTGAGTGACACAACGATGATGAGAAATATTACCAATGTTTGTTCCAACAAAAAATAAAAATCTTCTCCTCAAGGATCTCTGCATAATTTCCCTTTTAGGGGCGGAGGGGCCTCTCTTTTTTATCTTGCACCACCTGGTCCTGTACTACCGGCTGGCCTTCTGCCACCACCTGCGCCTGGTCCTGGAACACGACGTTTAGTAGGAGCTGCACCTCTTGCACGCTTGTTCCTGTCGTCGCCACCATCTGCTTTTTGCTCAAAACGTGCTGCTTTCGCTTCTGCACTTTCGTCGCTGTCGCTGTCGTTATCATCATCCTTATCTGCCATGCGTTCTGCCAAACCTTCTGCAATGGCAGCGGTAATGTAGTTAACGATGATAGAGATAGATTTGGTAGCATCGTCGTTTGCAGGAATTGCAAAATCAACTTTGTTAGGATCGCAATTGGTATCTACCATCCCAAAAGTGTTTACGTTTAAACGCTTGGCTTCTGCAAGGGCAATATGCTCATGGCCGATATCTACGAGGAACAAAGCTGCTGGTACACGGCTGATTTGTGCGATACCACTCAATACTTTTTCCATCTTTTCTTTCTCACGGGTAAGGGTCAACCTTTCTTTTTTGTTCAGGCTTTCTGCGCTACCATCTGCAAGCATTTTTTCGATGCTCTGCATTTTCTTCACACTTTTACGAACAGTGTTAAAGTTGGTAAGCATACCACCTAACCAACGTTCTGTAACGTAAGGCATGTTTACACGCTTTGCGCTTTCCTGCACAATTTCTTTTGCTTGTTTTTTAGTAGCTACAAACATGATCTTTTTTCCACTGCGTGCAATGGCTTTCATAGCTGCTGCAGCTTCCTGCAAACCTTCTACGGTTTTATTAAGATCAATGATGTGAATACCTTTCTTTTCAGCAAAAATGTAAGGCAACATTTTGGGGTTCCATTTTTTCTTCAGGTGACCAAAGTGAACGCCTGCTTCTAAAAGTTGCTGTTGTAAGGAAGTGTTATTTTCCATTATGTTTATTATTAAAATGGTTTTTAAAAATTGTTGATGCTGGATACCTGATCCTGAATTCTTGATAAGAGCCTGCAAAGTACCGCAGCGCCAGTGTCCTGAAACCAGTATCCAGTATCTCTGCAATTAACGTTTTGAGAACTGGAAGCTCTTTCTTGCTTTTTTGCGACCTGGTTTTTTACGTTCTACAGCACGGGGATCACGCTTTAATAAACCAGCAGCTTTTAGAGCAGGGCGATAGTCGGGGCTTACTTCCAGCAATGCACGGGCAATACCCAGTTTGGTAGCTTCTGCCTGGCCTTTTACACCACCACCGGTTGCGTTTACAACCACATTAAATTTATCAGCAGATTCAACTGTTTTTAGAGGCGCTTCTACCTGGTTTTGCAGGTATACCAGCGGAAAATATACTTTATAGTCTTTGCCGTTTACTGTAATGGCACCGTCTCCTTTGCTAAGGAAAACACGTGTTACAGCTTCTTTTCTGCGGCCAACTGCGTTTTTTTGCTTTTCCATTTTTTATTTTTTTGCACTGCCAGCAGCAATAGCTACGGGCTAACAGTTTATTTGTTTGAGATTTTAATAAAAGTTAATTCGGCTGGCTTTTGTGCACCATGAGGATGCTCTGCACCTGCATATACAAATAGTTTTTTGTACATCTGGCGACCCAAACGATTTTTAGGCAACATACCTTTCACGGCTCTTTCGATTACCACTTCAGGCCTGCGCTTCAAAAGGTTCTTAGCAATTTCTCCTTTTTGACCACCGGGGTAACCACTAAAAGTTAAATACTGTTTGTCATCCATTTTATTACCTGTGAATTTTATTTTTTCGCAGTTAATAACGATGATAAAATCTCCACAATCAACGTGGGGGGTGTAATAGGCTTTGTTCTTACCACGGAGAACGGACGCAATTTTTGCGCACATACGACCAACGGTTTGATTAGTACCGTCAACAACGTACCAGTCGTGTTTTACGGTAGCCTCGTTCGCATGTTTAGTGGTGAAATGTAATTTGCTCATTGTACTTTTTTTAAAATGATGCTACGGCTATCCCCGCAGACTTTTTTTATTTGGATGGCGAAGGTGGGCTAAATATGTTTTACCGCAATGCGTTTTTGAAACAATTTTAGATGTCATGTTGGTAACTTGCTGATAGTCAGTAAAATTTTTGACAGTAAAATTAAAGACGTTGTCCCCGACTGGTCAATTGTGCTCCTTTAGCCGGAAAATCTAATTTCTTTTCATCGGTCTGAGTCGTTTATCCCGCTAAGTCTTCGGTCACCTCGCTGCTACCAAGCAATAAATACCTATTACTTGGTATTTTCAAACCAATTACAGCATTTACTTTAGTCTATTGTATGTCATAACATGTACCCGGCTGGTGACAGAATTTGTACTGGAGAGGCCAGACCTGGAGAGGGTACTGTTTTAAAACGACAGTGGCTCCATCTTTAACCAACATTGCAATATGTGCTCACTCGTAATTCCCTTGATTAAACAACCGCTCACCGTCTCTGTGGAGCAAATCGTACGAATTGAGGCATCCAGTAATTAAAGCTGCCTACACTTTTCTGACGGAAAAAAGTTGTTGGTTTCTAAGTCCTTTCCTGGTTTTGAGGAAAGGCTACCTGCAGAATTATTGCAAGGGTGCATCGCAGCCATTTAATCAACACCGGATTTATAAGTGAAATATAGGAGGATAACCCTTGCCGCCTGTTACTCAACAACGGCGAGCGCATTTACCTCACAGGCGGAAAAAAGGTGAGTTTATAAATTATTACCGGCAACTGCTGTGGGAGTAACAGAGGGGAGATAAAAATGAAGATCTGGATCATTTATAATATGATAGGGATGTGGGTGATAGTTTTAAACGAGACTTAAAAGAGGTTCTCAACTTTGGAAACCAATTAATTTTGTACTTTTAATCAAAAAATTAAGGTAATGGCTAAAAAATCAAACCATGTAGTTCCATCATCTGCAGGGTGGGCTGTAAAAAAATCCGGAGCTGAAAGAGCATCAAGAGTTTTTGAAACAAAGGACAAAGCTGTTGACTACGGACGTGAATTAAGTAAAACCGAGAAAACTGAATTATTTATACATAAAAGTAATGGAATGATTCAAGATAGAAATTCTTATGGTAATGACCCTAATCCACCGAAAGATAAAAATTAATGAGTTTTGGAAAAAGTGTTTTTATAAACTGTCCGTTTGATGAAACATATATTAACGACTTACTCAAGCCTGTTCTTTACGCCCTTATTAAAAATGGGCTATCTCCCCGTCTGTCATTGGAAGTTTCAGATTCTGGCCAAGCCAGATTAGAGAAAATTACCGGAATAATAAAAAGTTGCAAGTACAGTATTCACGATTTATCAATTGTTAAATCTAAAACGCCGAATGAATTTGCCAGAATGAATATGCCTTTTGAGTTGGGAATTGATTATGGGTTGAGAAAAAGTGGTATTGCACCATTACCAACAAAGCAATTTCTGATACTTGAAGCGGTAAAATATGATTACATGAAAGCTGTTTCAGATATTAATGGCTTTGACGTTAAAGTACATAGCAACAACACAGAAACAATATTTGAATGCATTTACAGTTGGTGTAGCGAAACGTTGAAAATAGGTAAGCAAGATCCTCCTCTTAAAACTTTCTATGACTTTGTAGATTATAATACCAGCCTGTTTGAGGAAAAAGTCAGCGAGTTAGGTTCTGATAAATTAGCTAGGAATTATATAGAAAAAATAAGTATCTCAGAATATATTCAAGAAATACATGACAGAGTATAGATCGTAATCACAGATTGCCCAGCACTCAAAACGGTAATTGGTTTTAAGAGTTCACCTATAATTGGTGCTTCTCTCGCCGATCTCTACGATTCCAATAGAGTCACTGGCATTTATTGAGTGCGCCGACAATTAGACAAAGCCGTTGATGCATGCTACGATCATTTTTTGTTTGAGTTATAGAACAGGGATATGGAGGGATATTTTTGAGCAGGTTGAATGGTGTTGCCAATCTTAGAAAGGTTGGCAACATTTGAAAAATTACTCCTTTTCAAGACTAGCCTTTTCATTCGATATTCCAAATTTCACACCGACTACAGTCAATAAATTATTAACCTTATCGAAGTTTTTCCCAAAAGATCCGACAACCACAATATTGTCATACACTATGTAGTTTACTACAAATGCTAATCTATTGGTGTTTGACTTTATAGACAAATCGTACCTATTGACATACTCCAAAGCCAAATCAAACTTAGGCTTTTGAAAAGAAACAGACAGTCCGTAATCAAAGAAAGCAGAATCAGAACCAACTTTCGGTTTTGCATTATTTGCCCAGCTATATCTTGCAAGAGCTGTAAAATCAAAAGGGAATTTATTAGGCCTATGCCTGATATTTGCCCATACGCCTGATTTATCAGAACCAAGGTCCTTAAATGAACTATTCGTTGATGAACCAATAATAGCAGCGGCGATTTCAAAATTCAGAGTTACTTTACTTTTCAAATCTGATAATTCTTTTTTTGCCTTCTCAATCGCTTCTAACACCCTGGGGGTAAAACCTCCTTCTTCGACATTTAATAAATCTACTATCTCAGAACGTTTTGCTTCAAGTGCTTCCTGTGCTTTATTTGAATATAACCTAACAATCTGTGTTCTAAAGCCAATAGAAACTGATGAGGTAGTATCGGTTTTAAACGTAGCAGCGGAGATATTGAAAGTTTCCAGTAGCGGCATTTTTCGTTTAAAATAATCCGTAAAAGTATAAGCAGGATGATTTACCAACCAATACGGCGTTACTTCAACCGCACCTCCTTCCCGCAAATTTAAGAGGCTTACCCCAAAAGCCTTTGGAGAGGTTGGTTTTTCAATGCTTGCTGGAGCTTTGTCAGCCAAAACGAAGCCAGGAGATGTAGGAATTGATAATTCACTTATCTTAATTTCCTGTTGGGCATAGTCACTATACCAAGCTAAAATAGCGAATGCGAAAGTTGCATATTTTTTTTTCATAGAAGTTACTATTTGAATGTATATTCAGCTATAAGTTGAAAAATATCTCCGTCATTTTGCACCCTATTCTCATAAGTAAATAAAGATGGATTTTCGTTATAGAAATAATGATTAATAACTATGCCATTGGTAGCTTCATTTACATCTAAAACATTCGTAGTTATCTTTAAAGTCTTACCCTTTAAATCCATACCTAGTCCCAGATTAAGATTTTTAATTTCTCCTTTAGCCAAAATATTGGGGTTGTTTTTCCATCTAATAACATTGCCTCCGATTTGAGCATTACCAATTGTTACTGTTAATAAAATTGCCGATTCCAAATTTACTTTCACTGTTATATCTGTCTTGGTGACTTTTTTTACTGCCATAAAATTATTTTTTACGCCTACTCTCTGAAACCGTTTTCGGCTGCCCGGTATATACAAAAATCAATTTTATTTAGCTGGTGATGGCGCAAGTAATCCTGCCAAAGCGCCTATAGCTCCAGAAGCTATTGCGGTAAAAACAGTCGGCAAATTTTTATCACTCCCTGGATTAAGGATTATTGTACCTATGATAACTAAAAGCACGGAAAGACCTAGGGACCCTACCACGATTCTATAAATCCAATTATCTGGTACATATGTCCTGCTTTCAAGTATATTTTGAGTTGCTTTCGCTGGGTCATCTTTAAACTCATTTTGAAGATCAACATTTTCTTTTAGTTCTTTATTGAGATCAATTAGTGTGTTGATGGGTTGCATACAGTTGTGTTTTTTGCCTACTCTCCAATCCCGTTTTCGGCTACCCGGTTATTTTTTTCAAACAAATATTCCAAAACCCATCTAAAAATATCAAGGGCATAATAACCTAAAACATTAGGGTGAAAACACGGTAAAAGAAAAGGGAAAAGACTGTTGCATCTTTAAATAACAAAGCAGATTTTGCATGCTTAAACTATTTATCATTACTAAAAAAAAATTATGGTAACCGAAAAAGTTGATTTAGCCTCAGCTAACATCCATTACAAAACCTTGATAGATTTACACAACAACTATCTTAATGAAAAACACAAACTTCTTCCAGGGAATACACCAGAAGGAGACACCAAATCCATTTGGTTTGAACTTAATGATTCAATGAGGAAGTTTCTCCACGAAGTTTTGGAAGACACGAATGTTGATGGAATAAGAGCCTATATAATTCAATACCCTTCTCAACAAAGAGAGATGGATGGCGAACTAATTCCAAAAAAAGTTGAGGATATCAGTCAACTATCAATTGGTTTTGTGACTACAACCAGCAAAGACGGCAGGCGAGTAGACTATTATGAATCTAAAAATGAAGAAAAAGTATTAGTTCTTGCCCCTCCAATGAATCATGGTGAGTTGTGCCCAAGATTGTGTCCAGACCCTACCCCTTTTTAACTAAGTATTGTATGCTCCCCTTACCTCTCCACATCTATTTTGAAATTGCAGCACTTTTAGTAAGCATCTTTTGCTGGCGAAGTCTTAGTAAAACAGGACTTCGCTTTTTTACAGCGTTCCTATTGTTTATCGTAATTGTCGAATTAACGGCCCGTTATTTAAGCTATGAACTAAAGCAGCCTAACGCATGGTTATTCAGCCTCTCCATTCCGTGCGAATATTGTTTCTACACTTTTGTATTTTGGATGGCCTTCGCAACAAATGGGTTTAAGAAAATAGCACTTGGTTTTATCGTACTGTTTTTAATTTACAATATCTACAGTATCATTTTTATTACTGCTCTCAAGTTTTTTGACATGAATGTATTGGTGGTGGCAAATTTTGCAATGGTAATATTGAGCATCTTATATTTTATTGAGCTTTACAACGCAAATGATACAGAACCACTAATCGAGAACCCGTTATTTTGGATCATCACTGGCATCCTTCTGTTTAACGCCGGCGAATTCTGTTATAATCTCTTATCTGTGCTTATTACAGATAACAGATTTGATGCTACTTTAAAAATCTTTCGTTCCATTAACAACAGCCTGATATTAGTTTTATATTCATGTTTCATATTCGGATTTATATGCCAGAAGATTTCAGGAACATACAGGAAGGCCTAAGTAATTACGTTAAAATAGGCACCGTTATTTTTCTGATCTTGGCAGGATTATTTATATTTTTTATTGCAAATTCTATTCAACGAAAAAGAAAATTGATTACCAGGCAAAAAGGAATGGAGTTTGAACACGCCCAGGCGCTCCTTCAAACCCAACTCGAAATACAAGAACAAACTCTTAAAACCATCTCCCAGGAAATTCACGATAACGTCGGGCAGGTATTGAGCCTCGCCAAGTTAAATTTAAATACGCTCGATATCGAGGGGGGTGTAAACAAAGAACAAAAAATTGAAAGCAGTATAAATCTTGTAGGCAAAGCCATTAACGATTTGCGGGATCTGAGCCGCAGTTTGAACGGCGATAAAATTGCTGACCTAGGCTTGGAGGATGCAGTAGACAACGAACTAAAGATCATTCAGAACACCGGGCAATTTATCACACACTTAGTCATTAGCGGGGAACCATACCAACTACTGCCGCAAAACGAAATGGTGCTTTTTCGTATCGTTCAGGAATCCTTGAATAATGTGGTAAAACACAGTAAGGCAAAAAACATACGCATAGAGATACTATATGAATTGGCTGCTTTTAAGATGGCTATAAATGATGATGGCGAAGGTTTTGAGGCCTCGCATTTAGAAGCTACCGAAACAGGGATCGGCTTAACCAACATGAAAAACAGGGCTTCCCTTATTGGTGCTCTTTTTTCTATCCAATCTGCGCCAGGCAAAGGCAGCAGTGTTTTTATTCAATTACCCCAGGCAACTGCATAAAAATTTCTATGGCCAGAATTGCACTTACAGATGATCATGTATTACTTCGCAATGGCCTTGCGGGCCTTCTTAAGAGCCTGGGGCACGAAGTATTGTTTGAAGCCGATAATGGCCGGGACTTGCTGGCCAAAATAAGTCCAGCGAACCTGCCCGACATTGTAATGCTGGATATCAATATGCCTGAAATGGATGGTTATGAAGCAGCAAGTTGGCTCAAGCTGCATCACCCCGATGTGAAAATTTTGGCCCTAAGTATGTACGACAATGAAAACGCTATTATCAAAATGTTGAAATGTGGCGCCAAAGGGTATATCTTAAAAGATAGTGATCCCTGCATTTTAAAAACAGCACTGTACGATCTGGAACACAAGGGGTTTTATTACTCCGACCTGGTGAGTGGGAAACTCATCCACGCCATTAACCAGGTAGATGTGCCCGGCAGCGATTCTAACCTGCTCAACAACCTCAACGACCGGGAAAAAGATTTCCTAAAATTCAGTTGCAGCGAATTCACCTATAAAGAAATTGCCGATAAAATGTTTGTGAGCCCCCGCACCATCGATGGCTACCGGGATGCACTTTTTGAAAAACTAAAATTGAGAACCAGGGTAGGGCTGGTAATTTTTGCTATAAAAAATGGCCTGGTAGATATCAATAAACAATAGGCCAGAAAAACTTATTCCAGTCAGCCTTTCCTCTCCCTACAAATGCAGTAAGCAGTAGCTCGAATTCACCTGTGGCTACCTCGGAAAAAATCTATGCTAATCCCATTGATCTGGCTGCCGCCAGAAGGCGCAATACATGCTAAGCCAAGTCATTACAAATAGTAATAGCGTTAATTTCCCTGGCAGAAGATCGTAGTATTTCCGGTCCATACCTGGTTTTACAACGATTAGCGAATGAATAGCGCTTAAAAAGAATGCCGGCTCACACCGTTTAAAGGCTTCGGAAAAAAAGCCCTACCGAATTTAGCAACCTGTGCGGGAAAGTCAGAGGCTCAGATGCGCTCGCCTGAACGTGTAAAGATTTCATATCTTCATGCAATCAATGCACCTAAAGTGCAGGGAGCGGAGTAATTTGCATAATTAGGAGAACCAACTGCGGTTGCGGAGGCAGCGCCACTTAAATTTAAAAAAACAGAATGACTTATCAACAAAAATTCGAGGAGTTAAGAAAGGAATTTGCTGAAGCAAGTGATAAATACATCAAGGCTGACAAAGCACTTTCAGAAGCGAATGGCTTCGCTGATACCTACTTAATCGACAATTTTGCAAACACAAAAAAAGCTTTTGAAATTACTGGAAACAATTACCATCAATTTATTCTATCTGCGAATAAAAATAAAGTAAGGTCAGAAGACGAATTCGGACAACAATAAGTGGAATAAGGCATAATGAATTTCAACCAGAGTATATCACTATTGATCCGAACTCTTTATGGTCTTTACAATCCCTTCTCGAAGCCAATGAACACAGGTCTCAAAACTATCAGTCCAATCTTCATTTACTTTTTGCGACACGGGCAGAAATTTCAACATCTTAGATTTATCTGCTTCATTTGCGGCAGCCTTAAACGGAACATATCAATTTGATAAAGAAGGAATATCCACTTTTTTATTAGGGCCTGAAGTAACGAAGGATATACTGAGAGAGCTATTAGAACTCACTAAACTCGCACAATCACAAAATTATTCTAAAGCACAATTCTTAAGCGAAGCAAAAAAAATAACTCCTTTGTTTGCTACCTTAGAAAAGTACATACCAAGTGAAAAAGTTATAGCCTTTTTTACTTTTTTACTGGCTTTATTGATTTACCTAACAAGCAATGACGGAAAGTCAAACACATATAATATTGACAATTCAAATCACCAGCATCATCATCATTCTCCCGAGCCCGCCAGTTCACAAAAAACATCAAATTCAAACTACACTCCACCAAAAAAGAAGAGGGTAAGACATAAATGAAATAGGCTTGTTCTATTTAGCAAAAGAATAATCTACCTCGTTCCTTTATGTTACTTGTATTATCATCTTAGGCATAAAAAACTTTTAATGCAGACATTCTTAAACCTGGGAAGACATACTTCCAGAGACTTTAATTTAAATTTTGTGGCCCAAGAGGATAAAACATTCGTAATGGATAATCATCTTGCAGCCCTCTGGTGCTGGCTACAAAAGATTGATACTAGCCGCCAATACAATTTATTCCATATAGATAGGCATATAGATTTTGACACAGTAGAGATGACAGACCTTATTAGAGAAATCCTTAACAAAAATATTGACATCAAAAATCTCGCAATACGAGAATTGGCAAAACAAACTTTTCGGCTTTCCGATGAAAGAGTGGAGAAGTTTTTTAGATGGAATAACTATTTCGCCGTTTTTAATAAATTATTTCCTGATGTACTTACAGATAAAAAGTATTTTGCTATTCACACGGATAGTGCTGATCTCATATTTGACATTATAAAAAAGGAACCTCACGAATTACCCGGGGATCGGGCCACATGATACAAAAGACAACCAGATCAAATGGCCACAAATGGATAGTAAACCTTGATATTGATTATTTTTTTATTAAGAATCCCCATCATGATAATGATCAGGGAAAAAATGATGGGGAGGCTGATCTCTATTATCAGTTTCGGACCAATCATTTTGTGCATGATACGCAGAAGAACTAAAAAATGTTTGGAAAGACATAGAAGTGCTTACAATTGCACTGAGTCCTAAATGCTGCGGTGGATGGCATAACGCACTTGAGGTAGCAAATATCATCAGCAACGAGTTGGGTTTAACCTTGCCAGAAATCATTTAAATTACATCTTGAAAAATGAAAGGAAAATACTGGCAAAAACTATTAATTGAATGGCGTGCTAAAGGGAGAGATGGATTCAGTATTCCTTATATCATCGGCAGCCAGCAGTACCTCCCGGAGGATCATCCTACACAAAATATCGAAGGACTAATCGCCGAGATCATCGACACGAACGAGGACAGTATTCTCCTTAAATACTGTTTTAATATCGGCGATTTAATCCTTCAGATCAGTAATGGACCGCATAACAAAAATGCGTATCGTTACCCTTCATTTCGGGGAGGGTCTCAATCGGTTATTAAGGTTGGAAATTTTATAGATGACCTTGGGGATACCATGGAGGATTTGATTTCGATACTGAAAGAGCGGTATGAGGGATTTATTGCAGCGGGTGAAGTGTCAATAAATGAAGGAGAAAGAGGGGATTATTCTGCTGATGAGAAAGCGTTTGTCAGGGATTGTTTCGGAGGGAAATAGGTTTAAAGTTCACAAATCTGCGTTCCAGGTTGGGCGGCAAAGTCTTCAGGTTAATTTCGCTTCCGTTGCTGTTCCACTAGTTCAAATATGACGCCCTCGCCTGCTGTTGTCACCAGCAAGGCAACCATTGGAGGATACCTATTTTTCGCTTGGTTGTGGCACCTGAAACAGTACTTCTTACTCGGTCTTGTCATCAAATAGGTTGAAATCAACAAAATGGCTTTTCAAAAAACAAGCTGTACAAGAGTATGTAGAAGGTGGGATCTTCACCAGGGTACTCTAAAAGACGTAAGCGAGAATAATCGAAAAGTGAGTGCGGGTACAACAAGGTATTTTTGACTTATCCAGGAGTCCTAAACAAATTTCTTTCGATGTTCGGCAAAAAACTTTTGGCAAAAAATTTAAACAGGCGGTTAAGCCAGATCAAGAAAGAATGAATTGATTCTTTTACTTGTATTTATTAGAATGGATTACTAGTTTTAGTCCCATGCGAAAAATATTATTTGGATTGTTCATAATTGTGACAACCCTCTA
>JAYTBG010000077.1:0-5437 GCA_043737055.1 Chitinophagaceae bacterium
CCATAAATAAAATTGGTGCGGTAGAAGTTTTGCCGGTACAAGCTATAAGCAAACAATACCCCGTTAATATCTGCGTATCGGAAATTATACTCCTGCAAAAATTTTCCGGGAACTTTTTTAAAAATATTATAGAACCCACGCATGGCTACAAAATGCCGAAGACGATTTTCTGAATCCTTTTTTTTGCCGCCCTTATAACCGATATTATAACCGGCCCATACGTCAGCAACCACGTATTGATAGCGAAAATCGTTACTGTATAGAGAGTCTAAAACAAAATAAGCATTGCGTGTTTCGTGATAGGAAACTGCCGCTGCCCCTGTAATAGCAGTGTACCTGCTTACCATTGGCTTTTCTATTGCTGAGTAAACATTTATTTCTTCCAGCCGGCCGCTATTGAATGCGTTGTTAAAAGTTTTGAATCCATTTGCCCAATTGATAAAAGTTCCCTGGATATTGCGGAGCAGAAATTCTGCACCATATCCCCCGGATGGTCTTCGATCCTTATCATAAAGACCAAACAATGCCAACCGGTTTCCTGAACCGCCGAAATTTTCTTCCCGTATTTCTGTTTTTGCACGACTTAAGTTGCTTACGCTAAAACTACCCCCAATGCTAAATACATCTTTTGTAAGCACAATCACATCTACCGAATCGGTTGAGTAAGCAGAGCTTACTACCTGAATCAGCGCATCCCGCAGAAAGGGTTGCTCACGCAGGTAACGCTCGTTATCAGCTACAACCAAAGGATAAAAACGTTGCCCTTCCTTGAAAAAAAGGTTTTTGCGGATAACCCTCGTAAAGCTGTTTACATGCAGGCTATTAGCAATTCTTACCGGCAGGGTGGTTCTTAAAGGTGCAGTATCATTTAGGTTGTAGTTAAACCCCACAGGCATGACGGTAACCGTACGGATAATTTTACCTTGAAATTTTTTGAACGGATCTACCGTTTTAATAGGCTCAACATACTCTCCATTAGTAGAAATACTTTTACCCAACTTACCTAGCAGCCCCTTTTTTCGGGCCAGAAAAAAACTATCAGATTTGGGCAGAACAACTTGTGCGACCAGTGAGGTCGCAAATGCAAGCATAAAATAAAGTAGAGCAGCACTTAGAGCAATCGGCCTCATGGTTGGATATTAGCAAGTGTAAGAGGTGCAACTAATTTTTTTGGAACTAAAAGATTTTCTCATCTACTCTCCCATGGCAGCTTTTTTCATTTGCGCTGCCGTTGTTTTACCAAGGTATCTTTCTATCAGGTAATGAATATAATAAATAACCGGGGTCATTATTAAAGCTACCACAAATTTATAGAGGTAGTTTCCTGTGCCGGTGGTTAGCACCTGGTTTATGCTCCACGGGTCACCTTGCCCCGTCTGCAATCTCTTCCCTATATAAAATGCGATGAACAAGACAACGAAACTATCAATCAATTGTGATACCAAGGTTGACCCGGTAGCTCGCAGCCAGATATTTTTTTCGCCGGTAATCTTTTTTATGCGGTGAAACACAAGCACATCTAGCACTTGGCTCAGCAAGAACGCCACGATAGAACCTAGTATAATCCATAAGCCCTGCCCAAAAATGCCCCTAAAAGCCGCATCAGGCTTATCTATTCCATTTCCAATAGAGAAATATTCCGACGGCTTTAAATTAATGGCAAGATTGTAAGCGAGGAACGAAAAAGCAATAAGCCCAATGGCCAGGTAAGAAAGAAATTTTACACCCTTTGGCCCATAATATTCATTTATAATGTCCGTCATTACAAACACAACGGGCCAAAGCATAACCCCGGCAGTTAAGTGGAAACTAAAGCTATTACCAAAAAGATTAATGTTTGCTCTTGGCACGCCTATGCTGTCTTCAAGGGAAAATATCTTTACGCCGATGACTTCTGCAATCAGCGCATTTGCAATGAAAAACCCGGCTAATATGATGAAGAGCCGGGTACCTTTGTTATCTAAAATTCCTTTGATCATATCTAAAAATTGCTAAGGAAGAAATACCAAATCTGCACAGGAAGCACCAACATGTTGAACCAAACCAACCAATGGGGTAGGTTCCTGGACCTTGCAGTAGCCAAAGCCCATACCGCCCAGACTACAAAAGCAATATTAAGAAATATAGCCCCATAGCCCAGCACCACCAGCGTGCCCTGTAAAGCCTGTATGTTAATGGCAGGGTCAAGATCACCCTTGCTGCGTTTGGCCACTTCAATTGACCTCATCACTATCGAGGCTAAAAAACAAAGATTACAAATAAAAACGAGTCTCGAAAAAATGCGCATGAGTGTAGAGGGTTTTAAGGGTTCAAAGGTTCCAAGTGCAACGTTCGAAGGTTCAAAGGTTCCAGGAGTTTAAGGTTCATCCCGAAAGCTATCAGACAACGTTAAACGTTTAAGGTTTGCGAAGTTATGATTGAGCAGTTTCCAAAACTGGCATAGAAGTCAGACGTTTCACCCCGGCCGAAAGGCCTGGGCCAAGAAAGGCTTCCACCTTTCACCTTTCACCTTTCCCCTTTCACCTTCCCTATTTCCCTTTTCCCCAGCCGAACCAATCGTTGCCGTTTGCATATAACATCAGGGCTAGCAAAAGCACCATTCCTACGATCTGCGCATATTCTAAAAACTTATCGCTGGGTTTGCGACCAGTAATCATTTCACCTAGGGTAAACAATACATGACCTCCATCCAGAGCGGGTATTGGTAATAGATTCATGAACGCTAATACAATGGAGAAGAAGGCAGTAATGGTCCAAAAATGCTCCCAGTCCCAACCATTGCCGCTGAACACGGAGCCCATGGCTTTAAATCCGCCAACGCCTTTATATGCCTCCGTTTCAGGTGAAAGGATGAGTTTAAACTGATCGATATACCACTTCAATTTATCGAACGCCAACTTTACGCCAGCAGGCAGTGCTGCAAAAAAGCCGTACTTCTTTACTTCATATTTTAAAACACCAATGCTATCAAGTGACTCGAACTTGCCGATAAATTTCATACCAGGGATGAGGCCGTTACTATCTAAATTCCAGGTAGAATTAAATTGAGTGATACCTCTCTGAAGCGTAATATTTGCAGTTTGGTTTTTCTTTTTTTGAAGTGCGGTTAGCACATCGCTGAAGAAGGGCGTGGCAACTGAATCTACCATTAGCACTTTGTCCCAGCGCTGCAAACCAAGCTTCACTGCTGAGCCTGTATCTGGCATTCCGCCCACCCAAAACGGGTAACGAATACCGAGCAGTGGCACATCTCTTCTTTTCTTTTCTACTAGTTTACCTACAAGATTTTTAGGCAAATTAATTACTTGCTCCTGTCCATTGCGCAAAACAGTTACTGAACTGCTTAAGATGAGTTTAGGAACCACGTCGAAAAAGTTTTCAACCGGCTGATCTTTTACCTTTAATATTTTATCCCCGTCTCTAAAACCCAGGTCGAGCATGAGGCTGTCTTCTACTGCAACCCCATACTGCAGCGAATTATTGAAAATCTTCTTTTCACCCCAAACCATTAAGATGGCTGCATAGATTACAAACGCCAACAAAATGTTGACGGTTACACCACCAAGCATGATGATTAAACGCTGCCAGGCGGGCTTACTGCGAAACTCGTATGGCTGAGGGGGCAGTTTAAGCTGGTCTTTATCCATGCTCTCATCTACCATACCCGATATTTTTACATAACCACCTAACGGTAACCAACCAACGCCATATTCAGTTTCACCTATCTTCTTTTTAAATATGGCAAACCATGGATCAAAGAAAAGATAGAATTTTTCTACCCGGCATTTAAACCATTTGGCCGTGATGTAATGACCAAATTCGTGTAACACTACTAATATGGAAAGAGATAATAGTAATTGGGCTGCTTTCAATCCAACGCTTCCCCAATCTATTGCTAACAATGTAAAATTCATGTGATGATGAGATCTGTTTTCGACAGCGTTTTATGATTAAAAATAATAGTACTGTAATAATGGTCCAAAGCCCCCTTCGGGGGTTGGGGGCCTATAGTTTCATAATGGAAGCGGCGAAGTTACGTGCCTCCCCATCGCTTTCAAAATATTCCTCAAGGGTAGGTTTTTCTACAAATGCTATTTTTTCAATTGTCTTTTCTACCACAGCGGTAATGTCTAAGAAGCCGATGCGATTTTTTAAAAAAGCCCAAACAGCTATTTCGTTTGCTGCATTTAAAATACAAGGCATGTTGCCTCCCCTTTTCAAAGCTTCAAGGGCAAGGCCGAGGTTTCTGAATGTTTTATAATCGGGCTCTTCAAATGTAAGCGTGGGATATTTTTTAAAACTGAAACGTGGAAAATCGTTGGGGATGCGGATGGGGAAACCTAGTGCATACTGAATGGGCAATTTCATATCGGGCAATCCCATTTGTGCCTTGATGCTTCCATCTTCAAACTGCACCATGCTGTGCACAATGCTTTGCTGGTGAATGACCACTTCTATCTGGTCGGGCCGCAGGTTGAAAAGCCATTTGGCTTCTATCACTTCAAGGCCTTTGTTCATGAGGGTTGCAGAGTCTATGCTAATTTTTGCGCCCATCGTCCAGTTGGGATGCTGCAATGCATGATCTCGTTTTACATTCACCAGGAAGTTCGGCTTTTTGCCGAGAAACGGCCCTCCGCTGGCGGTGAGTATAATTTTTTCTATGGGATTGCGGGCCTCGCCTACCAGGCACTGAAAGATTGCTGAGTGCTCACTGTCTACCGGGATAATGGGGGATCTGTTATCAAGCGCTGTTTGCATTACAATGTCGCCGGCTACAACAAGTGTCTCTTTATTGGCAAGGGCAATCAGTTTACCTTTTGATACGGCTTTGAGTGTGGGCTTGAGACCGGCGAAGCCTACGATAGCCGCCAACATAATATCGTAAGTATCAAAATCGGCAACTTCTTCCAACGCCTTTTCGCCGCAGAAAACTTTGATATCATGTGAGCTAAGCGCTTCTTTTACTTTAGTATATTTCGTTTCATCACCTATTACAACAGCATTGGGCTTGAATTCCAAGGCCTGAGCGATCAACAACTCATAGTTTGTTTGTGCAGTAAGAATTTCTATTTCAAAAAGCCCGGAGTGAGAGCGAACCACGTCCAGCGCCTGCGTGCCTATAGAACCTGTAGAACCAAAAATTGCTATGCGTTTTTTCTGTGCCGCTTCCCCCATGCTAAAGTTTTATCGTAAGAAATTTAAATATGAATGGCAATTTACTGTAATAAATGTTTTAATGCTGTATTCACTTCGCCAAACTTAAACCGGCTAATTGCGGCTTGCATCATGCCCGCTACGGCGGCATTTTGAAGGTTGCCCAGCGATCCTTCGTGGTTGTGAAACAACGCAGTTTCATATTGGAAATTTCCATCCTCTATTGCGGTGCCTATTTTTTTATACGCATCCCTAAAAGGTACACCCTGCACTACCAACTTGT
>JAYTBG010000078.1:0-5427 GCA_043737055.1 Chitinophagaceae bacterium
CGGCCCGGTATATATAGCACTCTGCAAAAACACCACCATGTTTTTGGCTCCATGTTACATATCGTTGCCAAACCATTCCTAAAATCAAAAGCTCATGCCGGTTAACAGTATTTGAGTAGATTTAATTAAAATTGAGTTAGCCTTGGAGAAAAACGCCAACGAGTCCGCATTTAAACTGTATTCTAAAATTATTGGTTTTACAGCTATTATGATTGTATTGCTGTGGCTGCTGTTTAAGGTCGCCAGTATTTTGTTGCTTTTTACTTTGGCCATTGTTTTTGCCCTCATCATAAACGGGCCGGTAAGCTGGTTGGAAAAAAAGAAAATTAAAAGGCCCATCGCCAGCTTAATCGTATTTTCCTTGATCTTGCTGGTAGGCGGTTTAATTGGTTGGCTTATTTTTCCGAAGATTTTTGAACAGTTGCAGTCGTTGGTTTTAAATCTTCCGAACTATATCAGTAGATTAAGCACGACCGCCGCTGGTTGGTTTAGTAAATACCCGGACATTAGTAAAGAAATTTCTGACAATGGATCTGACATTACAAAATGGTTGCCTTCTACTTCCAAAATATTTGTGCAGGCAAAAAACTATTCTGCCCTTCTCTTAGGTGGCTTCTTCCTGTTCATACTTTTTTCATGCATCATAGGTTACGCCGTGTCTAAACCACGGCCCCTATTAGAACTCTACTATTCTTTTTTTGATATTGAAAAAAGAGAGAAGGCGCAGGTGGCACTCATGCATACCAGTAAAATGCTCATAGGCTGGATTCGGGCAAACCTTATTGGCGGAAGCATAGAAGCGGTAGTGAGCACCATCTTCCTATCCATCATGGGCGTGCCTGGAGCATGGGTTTGGGGAGCACTAGCTATAGTAGCAGAGCTGATTCCTAACCTCGGTTTCTACCTGATGGCTATTCCCCCAATCCTGGTTGCGTTCTCCGTAGGGCCTTACACGGCGTTGTGGGTGTTGTTATTTTACATAGTTATGAGTGAGCTCATGTCCAACTTTGTGATGCCAAGATTACTGGCATCCAAGATGAAAATTCACCCTGTGTCTACGCTGTTTATGTTGTTGGTAATGGGTTCTGCTTTTGGCTTGATCGGAGCGCTCCTAACCGTACCCGTTACTGCCATCATCAAAGCTTATTATGAGGCCTTTTACCAGATAAACCACGAAAAAGATCCACTGCTGGAAAAGCGCATAGACAAAGTTATTTACCAGCCACTATCCTAGCGTCTTTGTCAATGGTGAATGATTGATTTCGGGTAGCTCCATTCTTATCTTATATCCCATGAGTCCTACCAAGACCATTCAATAATGACTGTTGACGATTCAATGTCGTTTACTTAAGTTCTTATTCGTCCTTGCCCAACCGCCGACGGGGCTGATAGCCGCGGCCGGAGTTAGTCAAACCTCATTCACAATTGACCATTCACCATTGACCATCCACAATTAATCTGTAAATTACTTTGATAAAAGACTCAGCAAAATGGTAGACAATAGCAACAATGATAGCGATGGTAAAACATCCTTGCATCATGCCCGTAGAAATTTCTTAAAGCAATCATCGGCACTCACGGCGCTCGCCCTGGCACCTGCTGCAGTGATTAATGCGGCAGAAAAAAATATGGATGAACAGGCAGCAGGCTGGTTCGAAAATCAGATCGTTTATCTTGAGGTGAACGGCCTACCCCATCGCCTCAATATAGAGCCTCGGGTAACCCTACTAGATCTGCTAAGGGATCAACTTCATCTTACCGGATCTAAAAAGGGTTGCGATTTTGGGCAATGTGGCGCATGTACCGTTTGGGTAGATGGACAACGGGTACTGAGTTGCCTTAGCCTGGCAGTAATGCAGAATAATAAAAAAATTACGACGATAGAAGGGTTACAAAAGGGAGAAGAATTGCACCCCATGCAGGAAGCATTTATCAAGCACGATGGCTTTCAATGTGGATACTGCACGCCTGGACAAATTATGAGTGCAATTGCTTGTATTAAAGAAGGCCATGCCGGATCAGCTAAAGACATCAGGGAATATATGAGCGGCAATATTTGCCGATGTGGTGCCTATCCAAACATTGTGGACGCAATACAAGACGTTGCCAAAAATGGATTGGTCAAATCAGATGGAAAATAGCGTTCGCCATTGATTTAATCTTTCATTCCACTTTTAAATTTACAGCCATGATAAACTTCGATTATATAAAACCAGGTTCAGAAAAAGCGGTGATTGCTGCGTTAAACAAAGATGCCACAGCCCAAATAATAGCTGGCGGTACCAACCTTGTAGACCTGATGAAACGCAATGTAATGGCGCCGCAAAAACTGCTAGATATCACAGGGCTGCCGCTGAGGACAATTTCTAAAAAAGAAAATACGATACGGATAGACGCACTTGCCTTGAACAGTGTAGTAGCAGAGCATGAGCTGGTAAAAAAATATTTGCCTTTGCTCTCGCAAGCATTGCAAGCTGGGGCCTCACCGCAAATAAGAAACATGGCAACCGTGGGCGGCAACCTTATGCAGCGCACCCGCTGTGGGTATTTTTATGATACCACGATGCCTTGTAACAAACGGAGCCTTGGTTCGGGCTGCGCAGCGCTTGAAGGGCACAACCGCATGCATGCCATATTTGGCACTTCAGACAAATGTATAGCAGTGCACCCGTCAGACATGTGTATAGCACTCTCTGCACTAGATGCAATTGTAATTGTAAGTGGAGTAAAGGGCAACCGCCGGATTTTCTTTACAGATTTTCATCGCTTGCCGGGCAACAACCCGGAAAGGGACAACAACCTGCAAAAAGGGGAAATGATCATCGCAGTAGAAGTGCCAATTCAAAATGGGCTACAGGCAAAAACATTGTATACCAAAATCAGGGATAGGACCTCTTATGCTTTTGCCTTGGTGTCTGTAGCCGCTGCAATGGAAATTAAAAGCGACCGCATTGAGCAGGTAAGACTGGCAATGGGTGGCGTGGCACACAAACCGTGGCGTCTTGCGGAGGCGGAACTTTTTCTAAAAGGAAAAACCCCTACCCCGGAAAACTTTAAACAGGCAGCAAGCCTTGCCTTACAAAAGGCTAAAGGCTATGGTTATAATAATTTTAAATTACAACTCGCTCCCAATGCCATCGTGCACACATTACAATCACTTGCAGGAATATAATAACTATCATTATGGGACAATACTTTTTTAATACAGACAACGAGCCAGGGCTGGATCGTGTAGATGGCAGGGCCAAAGTAACCGGCGCAGCCCGCTATGCGGCCGAGTATGAGCTTGCCAACCTCACGTATGCGGTGTTGGTAGGAAGCAACATTACAAAAGGTAGTATCGCTGCTATTGATACCAAAACTGCGGAGCGCTCGCCAGGGGTTATCGCTGTAATCACCCACCTGAATGCCCCCAAAATTCCGGGCTATGTAGCCGGTACCAATCCTGCTAAACCTGCAGCAGTACAGGGGCTAAAAATATTTAACGATAACATCATTCGGTTTAATGGACAGCCCATTGCGCTGGTGGTAGCAGATAGTTTTGAACGGGCAACTCATGCAGCTTCCCTCATTAAAGCGCAATATGATAAAGAGCCGCATCAAACATCTTTGCAAGATGCCATCAAAAAAGGCCAGCCACTCCCCGGAGATCGCTACAAAGAAAATACAAGAGGAGATAAAGAGGCGTGGAGATTTGCCGCTGTAACAGTAGAAGAAACTTACACGACACCGATACAGGTGCACAACCCCATGGAACTCCATGCCACTACCGTAGCCTGGGAAGGCGAAGAAAAAGTTACGGTATGGGAAAAAACACAAGGTGTAAAAAGTGCTCAGCAGGCTATCATACAGGCATTCGGCCTCCAGGAAAAAAATGTGCAGGTAAATGCGCTTTACGTTGGAGGCGGCTTTGGTGCCGCTCTGCGCACATGGCCACATACCCTGGCTGCAGTGATGGCCGCTAAAAAAGTTGGTCGCCCCGTGAGACTTGTACTCACCCGCCCACAAATGTTTACACTGGTTGGTTACAGGCCATCAGCCATACAAAAATTTGCCGTAGGTGCAGATTCTAATGGTAAGCTGATAGGCATGTGGCACGACGCAAGCGCCATCACTTCTACTTACGAAACGTTTAATGAAGGTCTTGTTGCCATGACAAGGGCGCTTTATGCTTGTGCCAATGTAAGTACCCGTTACAATATTTTTCCTGTAGATCTTAGCACTCCTACCTGGATGCGGGGCCCCGGCGAAGCCACCGGTTCGTTCCCATTAGAATGTGCTTTAGATGAACTTTCTTACAAGCTTAAAATAGATCCGCTCGAACTTCGCATCCGCAATCATGCAGATAAGGATCCGGAAAATGGAAAACCATACAGCTCCAAGTTTTTAAAAGAGGCTTATGAATTAGGGGCTGATAAATTTGGGTGGTACAAACGGAACCCGGTGGTGCAATCCATGAAAGAAGGCCAATGGCAGGTTGGCTATGGTATGAGTTCGGGCTTGTTCGGCGCTTTTAGAGGAGATGCAAAATTAGCTGCAAAGTTAACCGCTGATGGCCGGCTGGTGCTGCAAAGTGCGGTGAGTGATAGTGGCCCGGGAACTGCTACCGCTATGGTAAAAATTGCCAGCGATGCGATGGGGCTTGAGTACAACAAAGTGATTTTCGAATTAGGTGATTCCTCCTATCCGCCGGGACCTACGCAGGGTGGATCTTCCACCACTTCTACCCTTGGCGCTGCAGTAAGCGGGGCTTGTGTTTCCCTGCAAAAAAAGTTAGCTGAAGCTGCAAAAAAATCACCGGTTTTTGGCGAGAACATTACGCTTGAAGAGCTTATTTTCAGAGATGGTGCAGTAGTTTTAAAATCTGATAACACAAAAAAACTTTCTTACAGTGAGGTAATGGAAGCTGCCGGGCTCAAAGTGATTGAGATCGCAGAAACTTCGGGAAGGAACCCGGAGATGCAAAAATATTCTGCTTATTCCTACTCCGTACATTTTGTAAAAATTTTAGTACACCCGCTTACCGGCGTTGTAAAGATAGACAAGGTTGTTACCGCTGGAGATGCCGGTAAAATCGTAAGTTGGAAAACAGCCGAAAGCCAAATGAAAGGTGGCGTCGTTGGCGGTATTGGCGGCGCATTGATGGAGGAAGGCGTTATAGATGATCGTTATGGACGATGGATAAATAATAATTTTGCAGACTACCATGTACCCGTACACGCAGATGTACCAGCCGTTGAAGCATACTTTGTTGACAAACCCGATCCTATTCTTAACCCTGTCGGAAGCAAAGGGATGGGCGAAATTGCGCTGATCGGTTTTGCCTCTGCTGTTGCCAACGCCGTATTTCATGCAACGGGTAAAAGAATAAGGGAACTGCCTATTACTCCAGATAAACTGATTTAAAAGAAAGTATTTCTTAGTGGC
>JAYTBG010000079.1:0-12508 GCA_043737055.1 Chitinophagaceae bacterium
GGTAAAATTTTGCGGGACCACAACATCATACGTTAACGTAAAGTTTTGCGGGAATGGTTTTTTAACGGCAGTTGCGCTTATGCTGTGCCCTCGCAGTTGCAACCAGTTTCCATCCAATCCCTCCCGATTAGTAACAAGTGCAGTCGTGCCGTTTGGCGCCAGCTCCGACTTCCATCCCATCGGTTTTTTACCAACAGCATTGGTAGAAAAATCTTCAAAGAGGAAAACGCTTTTATCTGCGGCCAATTTCATTTGTGTTTTAGATGCAGAGCCAGCAACAACTACTTCTTCATAAGAGGCGGATCGAACTGGCTTGTATGATTGCCCTTTTACTTTATCCGGATAAAAGAAAAAATTATGCAGGTATTCAAAATTGAAATTGTTTAGGATGGATTCATGCAAGGTATTACCGACTGTAGTGTTCAGGCCGCCATTCCATGTAACCATAAACCATTGTGGTGTATCTTTTTTACAGTTTTCGGCTATCATCGGGTCTATTTTATACACCGGTAGCTTTTTACTTCCTGCCCCGTTTCCTTCAAAAACATCCGGATAGTTTTCTAATAAAATATCCGGTTGGTCAGTGAAAATCTCCGCTACCGTGTTTAGATCGTTTTCATATTTATCCCTGTTGTCCTTCAATACTGCTACTCTTTTTTGGTATCTGTCATCAGCATACTTTCGGGCAGTAGCCCTTGTATCTGCTGTGTACCATTTGTTAATAGCATCTTCTTTTTCAAGAACATATTTTCTTTCTATGGCTGCTGCAAGTTGGTCAAGGTATTCTGCCTTGGTTATTTTGACGAATGGAAATTTATTTTCCGGATAAATCATAAATCCAAAATCAAACATTCCCGATGTATTTCTTTTTAGATAGGCCGGAAATCTTTTGGTGTTAGGGTGTGATGTTATGGCCAACACCTGCGCATTGTTTTCACTGTTTCTAAATTCTTTAAAAGCGGGCAGTGTGAAATAGTATTTGGTGGGTGTGCAGATGGCATCTGTAGGTATGCCAACCGAACTATTGGCTTTTATAATCCAAAAAATAGCATCGCTTGTCAGCAGTGCCAACTTACCCTGTGCATTGTATTTAAGCTGCGAATAGATGGCAGCATTAGCTCCATAACTCTGCGGCATGGCTGCATCGTTCTTATTGTACAATCCTTGTTTTTCGGATACTACCCTTTTCACATCACCCAGTCCACCTTTGGGTAAATAACTTGCCTGCATCCAGTTTACCAACGAATCGCAGATGGATAATTGCCCTACTGAATAACTTTTATCATCCACTTTAATAGCTGCTTTCGCACCTTTAAAATGATACACTTTCATCCATCCAAGAACACTGTCTTCAATAGACTTCACAGGAATGGGTTGCGCCAGCAGGGTATGCATAGATAGAAAAGCTATGGCTGGTAGAAGTATTCTTTTCATTTCATTGGTGCTATTAATTTCTACAGGGGAAAGCGAAAGTTTTGGTGGGGCTAAATTTTCAAACCCTGGATTTTTAAAAAACTTAGTACACAGGTACATTGGCAAATACGCCTTTCATTTCACCGGAGAAGCCCGTTGTAAAAGTTTGTTCCATCGCATCGCCTTTTGTAATTGGTTTAAGGCCTTCTGTAATGATTCCCACGGTAAAGTAGCCGCTGGCTTTGCCGTCAGCAATCTTTTCAATTACAAATTTGCAGTTAGGAGATATGCCTGGTAGTTTCCTGGCAAGGGAATTATCTACATAATTTGCCAGTGCACCGTTTGCAACGATGGGAGAAAATTCGCTGATGTAAGGTTTCTTTGCGGTACCATAGTACAATACCGCTTCTGTGCTGCGTATCTCAGAAAATTTCTTGGTACCGTACATTGGATTTTTTTCTACAGCCTCCACAAAATTGTACGTTTCCGCTTTTAGCGTAGGACTCACAGACTGTAGTTCTATTTTGAAATAATTTTCTTTGCTGTTTCCTTCTTCTTTGCTGGCTATAAAAGTGTAGCGGTTGTCAGCAACCTTCATGAACTGGGCGTATGGCAGGTTAACAGTAAGTATTTTGCTTTGGAGTTTTACGGTAGATCCATCGGTATTTGTCACTGCAGCATTGTTGCCTGTTGCAGCAGGTTTCGTGGTATTGGCAGCTGGCTTTTGACTACTGCCGCCCACACTCGGAGGCCTTACATATTTATCTGCCTCGGCTTTAAATATAAATTCTACCCGCCGGTTTTGCGCCTTACCTTCGGCGCTGTTATTGTTGGCAAGAGGCTGTGTTTCGCCACGGCCCTCCGTACTTAGTTTGTTCTCCTCTATTTTATATTGCGTTACAAAAATATCCTTGATCGTCTTCGCCCGCTCCTCCGATAATGTAATATTGGCGGCTTCTTCTCCATCACTATCCGTGTGCCCAATAATTTTTACCGGCGCCGTAACGTCTTTTAAAATTTTACTCACATCCAGCAAGGCGCCCATACTTTCGGGTTTTAATTTGGCAGTACCTGTGTAGAATAATAAGTTACTGATCAGTTTCCCCTCTTCAAATCGTGCACGGGTATCAGGCACATCTTTCGCAATTCGAATGTTGCTTATGTACACTTCGCTGCCACCCACACTCCCAAAAGAAAAACCCAACTGGTTGGGCAAGTAATCTTCATTTACTGCTGCTAAGTCAAACACTTTAATTTCGTTCCACCAAAAGCGAAAACGTTTGCCTTGCACACACATGCTTACATGAACAGGAACAGTATTGCTGTAAGGCAGGATCTCCGTCATTCTATCTGAAATAGGTTTGCCTATGCTGGTATTGCTATAAAGTGAGAGCCGGCTACTGGTTCCGCCGGCACCGAGGATAGTGGAGAGGTACAATGCATTTTTGCCTGTCCGTAAAATTCCTTCATCTGTTACGAGACTTCCCCCGGTGTTGATGAGTTCAAAATCCATCCGGGGATTGTAGGTATTTTTTACCAAGAGCAAATCAAACTCAACAGTAAAATTATTGCCCCAGCTTTGTTTTTTATTCCGGCTAATGTGGTGCGAGCTTGTAGATGCCATTTTTACCCAGTTACCCTCCAGGCCATCAATGGTTACTACTTCTGCAGAGGTGGAAGTTATCCAACCAAGCGGGGTTTCTCCAATATTATCTTTTTCAAAATTATCGTAGTACAAAATACTGCTACCAGGTACAAAGTCAAATTTACTGTACACCTTTAAGTTGCCGGTTGGTACGCTAGCTTTTACGTTATCGCTATCATCATTAGTACCTGTCTTTTCTTTGTCACCCGGCTCAGTGTTTTCAACAGGTTTCGCTTTGGGTTTTGTAATAGCATCTTCCGCTTTCTGTTTTAGTTTTTTTAGAAGTTGCGCAGGTGTGCTGGTGAATGCCAAACATAAAATGATCAGCGTGAAGAAACTTTTCATAACGTGTTATTTTATTAGTGATGATACTGTATACGTTAGATTCTGGCGTTACCATTCAAGCATTTTGATTCCTTCTGATTTTACCCGTTCCGCTCACTGAACCCTTGCCACTCATGATGCTGATGCGGCCTTCTACGCCAACCTCCACAGTGATATCAACAAAGTCTTTTCCTACGATGCTCCCGCCCTCTTCCAGGCCACAAAGGTGTTTTATGGGCGTTTTGGTTTTAGCCTGGCTGAAAGTGAGTGCACTTACAAGGAGTAAGCAGATTGTATAAAGAAGTTGTTTTTGCATGAAATTATTTTTGATTTAGGAAGGCTAATGTTAGACTTCAAAAGAAAAAGCTACTTTGGAAGAACCTGTAGTATTAGTTTTTTGTAGTATAGTTTCGAGTCGCCGGAAAAGGTATCATGTCCCCGAACATGGTGGGCTTTCACAAGATAAAAACCCGGGTTTAAATCTATTACGTCCATTTTGCTCACGTTTGCACCATCATAGCCGTTAGCATAACCTCTTGCATCTAAAGTTAATTTTAAAGTGTTGGTAGAAGATTCCCATATTTCTATTTTGATGCCACCTGACGCAGTTCCTGAAAGCCCCAAAGGTAAAAGGTCAGCTTCTACTGTGCCAATAACCTGGCTGGCTTCGGGTATAAAAATCGATTGATTATCTAAACCTGGTATAGCAATAGAAAATACCCCGATACCCGCTAATTGTGTAAACCCGCTTGGGAAGCCGTGCTGATTTAGAATTATAAAAAACGGCTTGTTTTGCCAGGAGGGTGCCGCACTGTTGCCGTTGCTTTGCAACACCTGTCCCGCCGTTCCTGCATTTCCGTTAATACGTATGCCTCCATTGATATTTATAAGGTCGATATAATTACCCGCTCCATTTACCTGCAAAATATTTTTATTATTGGCGCCAATATTTAAAACACCGACACCCCCTGTTTGCATAATACCTGCTGCACCAGCGCCGCCACCGCCTAATGCCACGCCAAACTTTAAACGATAAGTACTGTTCCCAATGCGCATGTCCCCTTCTGTATTGCTGAGATCCCAATTGTTTAGGCCAGCTACATCAAGCCTGTTTACAGGTGCTGAATTTCCAACTCCGACTCTGCTATTGATGGCATCATAAGTGAGACCCCAGCCCGCAGGGCCGCCAAAAAATCCGATGTTGTTGTTGTTTTGTGCACCCATAAAACCAAGCAATGCGCTATTATCTGCCTTATACATCCATACACCGGCACCGCCACCAATAAGATCTGTACTCCCGTTTTTTAGAACAAGCCTTCCATTCAAACTCATACCATCATAACTGCCATTGTTCAATATCCGCATACGCTCAGTAAAACTGTTGCTAGAGCCATATCCGAAAGCTATGTTCGAAACAACAGCATCCGTATGAATTTGTAGTAAACTATTCTGTATACCTAAACCAAAATGATTTCCACTATTACCATACAACGATATTTTATCACCGAGAGAATTAGAAAAGTTTAATGGAAAGCCAGGCGTCGAAGTACCTATGCCCGTATTGCCATTTGTCAATACCGTCAGTGCATTGGCTCTTGCATTATCAGCCGTTCCGTTTCCAATTTCAAATAACCGGTTGTTATTGGTTGTATCATTAAACAATCCAATAACCAACGAATTTGCTGACCGGGAGTTTGTTTGATTGCCCATTGAAACAGAATAGTCTCCTTTGGCTAAAGTTGCAAAGCCCATTGCAGTGGCTGCAAAGCCTGAAGCAATCGTGTTGCTGTTTATTGCAGTTGCCTCGTTTCCGGTTGCCTGGCTGTATGCTCCCAAGGCCGAGCTATTGGAACCGCTTGCCGTAGTAAAATAACCTAGTGCTGTGGCTGAAGTGCCTGATGCAAGTGTGTTGCGACCAAGTGCTGTGCTGTACAAATTATTTGCAGTGCTGCTATACCCGGAGGCGAAAGAATAAAACCCAATATTATTTTTATCCCATTGTGTGCCGTCGATAAACCCTGTTCTGAAAGCAGCTTTGCCGGGATACCACATCATGCGTGCACCCGCACCAGTAACGGGCGTATTCCCTGGTAATGCCAGTAAAGGATCTGCGGCGCTGAAAACAACATTACTATCGGTAACGTGTAGCCGGGCTTTTGGAGTAGTAGTACCAATCCCTACATTCCCCGTTTGGCAATAGCTAAAAAGCATTTGACAACAAAGAACTGCAACAAGGAAAAGTATTTTCATCTCATTATCATTTGATGTAAATATGCAAATGACTACTTAAAATAGCTATCCCATAAAAACATGATTTTTACTGCGCTTACTTTTTGGTCAATGTCTCAACCAATTTTTTCAATTCATCAATCTGCTGTTGTTGTGCCTTAATGCTTTCAACCAATAGGGGTACTAATCTGGCATAGTCTACACCTTTGTATCCATCCATTTCGCTGACTGCATCAGGTATAATCTTTTCTACATTCTGCGCTAGTAAACCCATCTGTCTTCCCTGCTGAAAATTGTTTTTATGGAAGACATCTGTTCTCATTTCATACTCTACACCGTTTAGTTGTAATAATTTTGAAGTGGAGATGTAATGGATGAAATATTTTGTTTGAATCGTTCGTCGCTGGCGTAAGTAGTTCCGTTGGCCCAGATACTTCCGTTTACAAATAGTCCATAAGCCCCGCTTATTTGATACCTGCCTGCCTGTGAAAATACACCTGCATTTGTCTGGGTCCCAAAAGACACTGCAGCACCTGGATTATCGGCATGTAGTCTTAATTCATTTCCATACACGCCAATGCCAACTTCACCTGCGCCACCGGGGTAGAGTAATATTTTTTCGCCCAGCAAAGCAGGAAAGGAGAGTGGACGGGTAGGGTTTGCTGTATTGAGGCCAATACCTACATTGCCCGAAGTTGTGTTCATGGTTAAAGCCCACTGCGAACCCGTGCCGCCAAAAAATCCAACCCGGTCATCAGCAGCCATACCAATAAAAGCAGCATTTACGGTGTTGGCTGTGTTGGTTAGCCACAGCCCGGCAGATTGTGTGCCTGTGCTTAGTTGCAATCGACCCTTCAAAGTCATCCCAAACTCGCCCTGGTTAAAAATGCGTGCTCTCTCTGTAAAATTGTAGCTGTTGCCATAACCATAACCAAAAACGATGTTAGATGCCGGAGCGTCAGAAAACATTTGCAATGTACCTCCCTGTATACCGAAACCATATTTTGGGGTATTGCCTGTGCCGCCGAACAGGGAGATCCGGTTGCCGAGCCTGCTCACAATTTCTAACGAATCTATTTTTAAAGGCCCGCCTTGTATGGCCGTATTTCCCTGTAAAACGGCCGTGCCGTATTTACCTGTAATATTTCCCTGTACGATCAGATTACCTCTTACCTCCACATCCGATCCTGCAGTAAGTTTATCCCGGAAGATACCAGTGCCCACTACATCTAATTTTGCAAAAGGTGTGTCAATGCCAATACCTACTTTGGAGCTGTTATTTATTCCCGGTACAGAGTTTTTTGCAGCTATACAAAGTTTAACAGACCCGTAGTCGAAAATGCTGCTAGAGTAAATGTATATCCTGAAATAGATTACACTGTTGGGAGTAAGGCCTGTCAATTCGCTTCCAAAAAATCCACAATAGATTTCACTAAAAGTTCCACTGCACGAACTGGCAGAATACACCGCAATGAAGGGTGATGCATAGCCTTGTGTTTCGGGAGTAGCATTTGTAAACTGGTAAGATAATTTTCCGCTAGCTGGCACCCTTACTTTGACCCATACATCTCTGATGTTGGACGGCGTTAACACACCACAACTTGGGTTAGGAACAGCCGGAGTAAGTGTTGCATTCGTCCAGCTAAATATTTTAAATGGAACACAGGTTTGCCCTAAGGGGTCAGCTTCATCAATTTGAAATAAGCCGGCAGTACAGGGGTCATCTGCCAAGCCGTTGGTATTGCTTACACATATTTTTACCGAGCCGCTGTTTGGAAAAGGAGTTTGAGGAAATGTTTGGTAAACTCTTAAATAGGCCGTACTGCCTGGAGTGAGCTGCTTATAAGTTCTGCTTAACTCGGAATTTCCATTTGAATATAGACAGGGGAAACCTTCTATGCCCACCTGGCTTAAACCAGTGCAACTGGTACTTTTGTAAAACTCGACTGCTATTTGAAATTCCCCGGCATTCATTGCTATGCTTACAAAGGCTTCACCATTGGATGGAACGATAAATTTATACCATACATCTTTTACGTTGGGGCCAATGCAATAGGTGTTTCCTATGGCGGCACTGTAGGTAGCATTCGTATAGCTGTAAACTATAGATGGCTCACAACCGGTGTTCTCCACCGGTATACTTATAGCGCCACAGGGTTCATCATTTACAGGTTGTGCATACCCACATAACCAGCTGGCAATTGTTAACCAAACCAATATTATTTGTTTCATAATTTTCATTGAATGCTAAAAGTAACCCTGCAGCCAAAAAATTGCCATCCCAGAAAAACATGATTTTTTATTCAATTTGATGCAGCTTAGTAGGCAACAGAATTGAAAGGGTCGGGCAGGCGTGAGCCCAAATCAGGCTATCGTGGAGTAGGAAAGTGCCCAGAGGTGTGAGAGGGATTTTGAATTAGCTTGCTTATGTAAGGATCTTACATTACGGGTAATCTTATTCGGGCCCACGCAAAAAAAAGAGCTTTGGATTTAACTCCAAAGCTCTTTTTTCAAAAAAATATTCAAATTAATTATGGGTTTCTAATATCCCACTGTACTTCAGCATCGGGTCTTGACATTGCTTCAAAAACAACGAAAGTATTTCCACCAATACTACCCTGCGGCATTATCTGGGACAACCTATTGTACCTTCTCATATCAAACCACCTGTGTCCTTCAAAAAACAAGGAGTACCTTCTTTGCTTTAAGACTTCATCAAGAAGGGCTGCAGTTGTTAATGGGCCGGTATAGGGCGCTAAGCCATACGTAGTGCGAATAAGGTCCAATGCAGTTTTAGCATTGGCAGGCGCATTTGTTTGTGCGCTTGCTTCTGCATACATTAACACCAATTCCTCATTGCGAATAATAGAGGCAGAAGAAGTGTTGCTTGTAAACATCCTCACTTCATGTGTGGAGTTAAACGGACCACTCTGACGTGCACTGGTTCTGGCTCCCACTTTTGCAGTTGATCCAAAAACTCTTTTATCTCCAGCTTCAGCATCGGCTATCACTTCTGCAAATACTACGTAAGGTGCGCCACCAGAATTTGCCACATGGAATAAACCGTTGGTTACATCATTTGGTGAAGTAGAGAAAATAAAATTAGGTCCAACGTTCAGGTTCCCTGTTAAATCTAAAAAAGATTGGCTCAAGGCAGTAAGGACACTTGGCCAGTCAGATTGGTACATGGCAATTCTTGCCGCAATACCACGGTTGAACTTTTTAAATTCTGCAACATTGTTGAATGTATTGTAGCCGCTATTAACGGTAAAGGGAAAAGCAACAGTACCTGCCGCATTTAGAGCAGCAAGTCCATCGTCAGCATATTTTTTACATAAGGTTAATGCTGTAGCATAGGTGCCAAACTTTCCAGGTTTCAACATGTCCCCTGGGGTAAGAAGATCAGTGAAACTTTCCCTGATGCCATTCTTGCCTTGCATGTTGGCAAGGTTGAGTGTTACATACGCTTGCAGCGTGCGGGAAAACCCTTCAATGGCTTTTTTCTCTGCGGCTGATATGGCGGTAGTGTTGTTGGCTGCAATAATAAACTGCTCTGCCCTGCGGCGGGTTTGAGAGTAAGCAGAATAATAGGTGTTGAAAATACCTGCAGGGTCATTGGCTCCCGCTGCAGTTCCACCATATTGGGCAACGTTGGTACCAAGTAGTTCAGTGAAATAGCGGTTATCAGTAGATGCAGAATAGATCACCTCTCTTCCCACAGTACCGGATACCCTTCCAAAGTCTAAAAAGGCTGATCGCACAACCGACTGTAATCCTACACCTAATTGTCTTATCTGGACTTTATTCGCATTGTTTAGATACAACGCAGTAGGAGGTGCATTCGGATCTAACTCTGTTGCTACTTCAAAGTCCTCCTTCTTACAGGAGATAATCGTCGCCAACAACAGCGCCGGCATGATATATCTTTTAAAATTTATTTTTATCATTGTCAATAGTTTAGAAGTTAACATTAAAATGAAAGTAAATTCTTCTTGCAGCAGGAAAACTCAATAGATCCACCGGAGCTATGGTGGGCCTGTTACCAAAGTTAGCACCTTCGGGATCGTATCCATAATAATCAGTCCAAACAAACACATTTTGGGCAGATGCACCAAACTTAACTTGTTCTATACCCTTAAACATCGAGCTTGAATAAACAGACTTGGGTAGTGTGTAATATAACGACACTTCTCTCAACTTTGTAAAGCTGGCATCTACAATGAATTGACGAGTGGTAATACCTGGTTGACCCAACTGACGGGCAAGACCCACTGGCACACCATTTTTGTCTTTTACTGACCAGTCGGGAGAAGTTCCGCCCTCATCTGTTAATTCCTGGTTCAAACTAGAATTATAGTTTTTATGACTGCGATGAAATAAGAAGGAAAATTCAAAATTTTTGGCAAAGGTGATGTTGTTGCTCCAGGAAGCCTGCCATTTTGGTTGTGCATCTTCATACTGAGAGGGTCTGCCATTCACGTTAGGTGTGCCATACCATGCAGTTGGCGAAGAACCTACCCGCTGGCGCTGCGTACCGAAGGCACCGAAACCAGAAGCAGCTACGGCTTTTTCAGGGATAATCATTCTAACAACTTTTGTTTCGTTGGTATACCAGTTGATGTTGGTGTTCCATCTAACTTTGGTATTTTTCACCACCGTGCCGCCCAGGCCAATCTCTACTCCTTTGTTGGTAAAATCACCAACGTTAAACACAGATATGGAGTTGACTCCTGTACCGGTAGCAAGATTATAGACATCAATAAAATCCCGAACTTTCTTATTGTACACACTTAATTCAAAACTAATGCGACTGTCTAACAAAGCCAGATCTACACCGTATTCAAATTCTGTTGCAGTTTCAGGTTTGATTGTGAGATTGCCTAACGAAGTTGGCGTTACAAAACCTGTTGAGCCACCAATTGCAGCCGTAGTAAGTGAATTGAAAAGTCCGCCCAAATTTGCCGGGTTCCCGGTTTCTCCATAAGCGGCCCTAAGTTTAAATAAGTTTATATCATCAAACTTCCAGAAATCAAAGTTGGCAATGTTTATCGCCAGGGAAGCTTTGGGAAAATTATAGAACTTATTCTTATCACCATTCAAGCTGGAACGATCTCTTCTAACACCGGCTGTTGCGATGATTTTATCATCCCAGTTTACTTCCTGTTGTGCTACCATGCCTTCGTCATAAAAGCGCCCATTGTTTAAAAATGACAACTGTACAAGGCCAGTGGTGGGGTTATTGGTACCCGCTGGTATACCCTCTCCCTGGAACCATTGTACCCGATTACTCTGATCAAGTCTTACCAAGCCGGCAGTAGTGGTGAGGTTAAACTTGTTAGCAACAACGTTGTACACAAGAAAACCTTGCACATTCGTATTGCGGGAACGGGTACTGGTAAACCTTGCTGCTCCCGGGTTGGGACGCTGGCGTTGAAATTGGAGATCTTCCGGCATTACAACCACATTTTCCTGGTGCACGTAATCTACACCGCCCTGGAAGTTTATTTTTAAGCTTTGGTTGTCTTTTCTCAGTAGATATATATTAGAACTAAAAGAAGCAATGAAGCGATTTACTTTCTCATTGTTAGTGCTTTTATCCACTACCTGTAAAATGTTCTGGCCCGTTAAGGGGTTCTCAGGATATACGCCGTTTACAGGATTCAGATCTAACCAATTAGGCAAATAAGCCAGGTTATAACCTAGCGAAACACCGTTGTTGTCGTTTCCACTAAAAGAACGGTCACTGTTTGAGTTAAGGTAATTTGTGGTGATACCTATATCCCACCAGCTCGTGGGCTTAAAATCGGCATTTAATCTTACGGAGTTACGGGCATAGCCGGTTCTTTTTTGGATTCCTGTTTCAGACAACCGACCGGCAGAGGCAAAAAAGCGGGCTTTATCGCTACCACCAGATAAGCTCAACCTGGTGTTGCTGTTGAAGCCCGTATTGCCATAAATTAATTTTTCATAGTCAGTTGTTTTAGCACCTGCGCCATTGGCATTGAACAATGCAAGCATATCTGCATTGCTTACCAGCCAGGCACCATCTGCAATCTTTTGAGCATCCCATGGTGTTTTTTGCATACCAATCAGGTTGATAGCATTTACAACCCCCACATCCTGTGATAAGCTTATGGCTGTTCGGCCTGCTTTTCCTTTTTTTGTGGTGATGATAATTACTCCTGCGTTGGCACGGGTACCATAAATAGCAGCAGCACTTGGCCCTTTTAAAATTTCAATGTTTTCAATGTCAGCCGGGTTTAAATCTGCTAAACGGTTAGGAGCCTGATCCTGTGAACCCGCTGTTTGCCCGGTAGCCCCGGAGAACGGGCCTGTACCAGCACCTGTTGCATTCTGGGCATTGTTGGCATACACGCCATCGATAATGTAAAGTGGCTCTGAATTTAGATTTATTGAGGATACTCCTCTCAACCTCACAGAAAAACCACCACCCGGAGCACCACTATTGGCACTTATCTGGGCACCGGAAAGTTTACCTTGCATGGCTCCATCTAAAGTTACAGGCCGGGTAGAACCGGTAAGTTGTTTGGCACTGATGGTACCCACCGAGTTTGCCAGGTTGCCCCTTTTGATACTCGTAGCCAAACCGGTTACAACTACTTCCGTCAATTTAGAAAAATCTTCTTCGAGACTTACTGTCATTTCCGAACCGGTGATAGGTACCGTCCGGGTTGCAAAGCCGGTATAAGTAACCAATACTGACTTTGCATTTGTTGCTACTCTAAGAGAAAACGTTCCATCCCTTCCGCTTACTGTGGAATTCTTGCTTATGTTATCGAATATAGTCGCACCTTCCAGCGGACTATTTTTTTGCCCATCCATAACCTTTCCGGTTATGTCTTTTTGTGCAAAAGCTATAATTGGAAAAAACCCAAT
>JAYTBG010000080.1:0-5410 GCA_043737055.1 Chitinophagaceae bacterium
CCAATGGGCCCGCTGTAGGTAGCCCCATACGCATGGCCACCAATGTTTTTATAAATGGGGCAAGCGTTAAGGCATGCGCCGCAACGAATGCAGTACAGGCTTTCCCTTTGCACGGTGCTTTCTAAAATATTTGTTCTGCCATTGTCTAAAAGAATCACATACATCTCTTCAGGGCCATCTGTTTCGTTGGCCTGTCTAGGTCCGCTGATGATGCTGTTGTAAGACGTAATTTTTTGACCTGTTCCAAACGTACTGAGCAGCGGCCAGAATAATGCGAGGTCCGTTAGTGATGGAATTACTTTTTCGATACCCACTACTACAATGTGAATTTTTGGAAAGGCACAACTTAGCCTGGCATTTCCCTCATTTTCTGTAACTGCCACCGCACCTATATCGCTGATGATAAAATTGGCACCAGTTACACCCACTTCTGCCTGCACATATTTTTCCCTCAAAATCTTTCGTGCTACCAGGGTAAGTTGGGTAGGAGTTAATTTTGGATCGGTGCCCAGCTTTCGTGCAAAAAGATCTGCCACGTCTTCTTTGCTTTTGTGCATGGCCGGCGTAACAATATGGTAGGGCGCCTCACCATCCAATTGCTGAATGTACTCTCCGAGGTCGGTTTCAATACTATGAATTCCGTTTTCTTCCATTGCCTGGTTCAGTTGAATTTCTTCTGTAACCATGCTCTTGCTTTTCACCAGTGTCTTGCAATTATTGGCAGTGCAAATTTTTAAAATTTCTTCTATTGCCTGTACCCCATTTTCTGCCCACAAAACTTTTCCACCCCGTTTGGTAAACTGCATTTCAAATTGTTCCAGTTGCTGGTCAAGTGTTTCGATAGCCCGCCACTTTATGTTCTTAGCTCTTTCTCTTGCGAGGTGCACATCGTTAAACTGCTCTTTGCCCTTTGGCACAGAAGCATTATACCGCCCAATATTAAAGTTGATTTTGCGCCTATGCTCAAGGTCTTCGGCCTTTACTGTACTCTTGGCTACAAATGTTCCGGATGTTTGAGACATGATTTAGTTTTTTACTGCAATGAAACATAATGGCGGAAGATGCTACCGGGGGTAAACGATCACCCATTGAGCTCTTACCATCAATTGCCAGGTGAAGATATTTAATAGATGCTAAATAGAATGATCGTGTGATTTTTTGAAGCAGACACTTAGATGCAGGCAATAAAAATAGTTAAACAAAAATGGCCTGCAACTGCACCCCATCTTCTAAAAACTTTCAAATCTTATTGCCCCACCGTAAACACAGCAGTAAAAAAGATCAGTTTGCCGTTTTCCCAAAAAGTGCGAAACATTACGTTGTCGTGAGGATATAAAAGATAGATACAGTGGGCGCATTTAATTGGCCTCACCGTACTGCTGCAGTTTTATCATTTTAGGCATAATCTCAGCTACATGCTTTAAATAATTTATTGCCTGAAGGTGAGATGTGTACCTGCTTCCAAATAAAAAAAAGGCTGCCTCCAATAATTGAGACAGCCCCTTTTATATCTGTGATTAATTATATCTAGTACCCATCATTCTGCACTATACTGCTATTGGCTCTTTTCTCTACCTCGGGTATTGGGAATACCCATTTTTTACTTGAACTTGGTAATGATGTGGCCACAGAAGCATTGGCATTGCCTATACCTGTCGTAACACGGGTTACTGTTCTGGAAGTTCTTTTGAGATCGTACCAACGGTGTCCTTCTCCGGCAAGTTCTCTCCGCCTTTCGGTTGCAATTTCTGCAATCAGAGCTGGCCCCGAAAAAGTTTGGTTGGTATATCCTGCTATGCGGGCTGTCTTAAGAGTATTCAAATCGGTGTTGGCAGCTGCTTCATTGCCCGATGTATTGGCGTTTGCTTCTGCCCGTATGAGATACATTTCTGCAGACCTAAATACTTTAAAATTAACCAGGTTATCACTGGCGGACCCTTTGCCTTTAAATTTTTGCAAAGCAAAGTTGTTGCTGCCACCTTGTGTATTCCTCAAAAAATAGTAAGTAGAAAAGCGAACATCCGCGGCCTGATTGTATAAACTGACAAGAGAAGGAAGTATTCCAAATGTGTTTCTATCGAACCTGAAACTCATTACATCTGCACTGGGAAAAGGGCTGCCCGGATCACCGCTGTTATTCACAAGCGACCAAACTACTTCTGCCTGTGAAGCATCGTTCCAGATGGATGGGAAAGTTGCGGCACTTGCTAATGAAAATTGGTTGATGATAGCGGTGGCATTACTGATGGCGGTAGGATAATCTTTTGCATACAGTGCAACCCTTGCGAGAGCGGCCTGCGCACCCCAAATGTCAATAAAGCCCTTATTCGTACCCGAGTTGATGCTGATGTCTACATCGTTTAGTAAAGTCTTGGCCGTGCTTAAATCGCTATAAATAGAATCATACACCTGCTTCACAGTATTTCTGGCCGGGGTTGTAATCAACAAATCAACTTTTACAGGTATACCTAAATCGGTAGAGTTTCTGTCAAGATTATTGGCATATCCCCTTAATAAATCAAAATGTGCAATGGCCCGTGCAGCCAATGCTTGTCCTTTAATACGGTTATATTTTTTGGTATTTTCTCCAGAAAACCTTTCTACGTTTACCAATACAGTATTGGCCTGGTAAATGGTATTGTATAAGGTTCTCCATATTTCTCCCATATAAAACTCATCTGATTGATAAGACCAGTTGGCTACCCTCTGATAATTAACCAAAGACTCCAGTGTTTCATAAACATTATCTGCAAGACTTTCTGATAAAACGGTTTGGAAGCCATTCATGTAATTGGATGAAGCAAAACCAGCGTACACAGCAGCAAGCCCCTGGTTACAGTCATCCAGGTTATTGAATGCATTTGAAGTGGTAAGCTGAAATGGCGGGGAAAGGTCAAGATTCTTTTTACAGGAGGTTGATGCGACACTAAATGCTGCCAGCAGCAAGAGTAGAAATTTATTATTAAGTTTCATATATGATGTGTTGAATTTTAAATTAAAAATTAAGTCTCAAACCAGCCTGCCATGTTTTAAGTGCCGGGTATTGTGCATTTACCAGCCCACCTGAGAACTCAGGATCTCTGCCACGGTATTTGGTAGCAGTCCATAAGTTTGTGCCGTTTACATAAAAGCTGATACCAGCCATTTTGATTTTATCTGTCAGGCTCTTTGGTAAAGAATACTGGAGAGATAAGTTCCTTAATCTTACGAAAGAATTGTCTTCCACAAAACGGGTGGTAGATGATTGGTACACATTTTCGCTACCGTTTACCACATCGGGCCTAGGAATAGAAGTAATATCACCTGGTTTTTGCCACTCTTTAAGCAAGTCAGCATTCATGTTGTCATAATAGTAATCAGGATTTTCGATATTGTCCCTTTCGTTGTTGAACACTTTACTGTTGAGAGCATAGGTAAATTGTGCGCTGATGGCAAAGCCTTTGTAGCTCATGTTTGTACCAAAACCTCCAAAAACATTCGGATCGTTATTTCCCACTATTGTTCTGTCTGCAACATTGTAATCTGTAGTAATCTTTCCGGCAAGGTCAAAGTACTGAGAATAACCAGTTGCAGGATCAACGCCTGCATATTTTACGAGGAACAATGAGTTTACAGGCTGGCCCACGATGCGAGCTAGAATGCCTGATACAATGGTATCCTTATCGGCCAGCTTTACTATACTGTTTTTGTTGTAGGTGATATTGGCATTGATACTTACTTTAAAGTCTCTTGTAGTTAGTACGTTTGCTAATACACTAAACTCCACCCCCGAATTTCTAACCGAGCCCACGTTTTTAGTAAGTGTAGAGAAACCGGTTGTTCTGGATAGTTCGAAGGGTAAAAATAAATTGTTGGTTGTTTCATTATAGTAATCTACAGCACCAGAAACTTTATTACCGAACAAACTGTAATCAAGACCTATGTTAAACTTGGTTCTTTCTTCCCACTGCAAATCTGGATTTTGCAATGTATTTGCACCTATACCTGCTGCAGAGTTGTAGGTTCTGCCACCCACAATCGCCTGAGACTGGTAAAAACCAATACCATCCTGGCTTCCTACAGTGCCATAGCTTGCTCTCAACTTTAAATCGTTAACAAAGCCATTCTTGAGGCTACTCATAAATGCTTCTTCAGAAAGTATCCAGCTAACACCTACGCCGCCAAAATTGGCTTCCCTTTTTTCACTACCGAAACGGCTTGACGCATCGTTTCTAAAGTTAGCATTTATAAAATAACGGTTTTTGTACCCGTAAGATAGTAGGCCAAAATAGGATTGAATACTGCTTTCTCCTCCACCGGTTCTCACACGAGGCAGCAGATCTGCATTGATGGTTGCACCGGCTTCATTGCGAAAAGGAGACTGAAGCAGGTAGACGGTGCGCCCACTATTGTTATCTTTTTGATCGATGGTTTCATAATATGCACCGACATCAAAACTGTGATCACCAAACTTCTTTGCGAAGTTTAAGGAACTGGTCATTGTAGTACGGGCATTACTTCTAAAATCACGATTAAAAGAACTTGTTCTGAAGTTAGAAAAACTGCCAGATAATGGTCGTGGGTTGCTACCGGCTGAATAGGTATAGCGTTCAACAAAACGGGTATCTTCATACTGACGATAGTCGACGCCATAGACTGTCTTAACAGAAAGGCCGCTAATAAATGGAATCTTATACTCTACATTTCCTGAGGCTAAAATTCTTTTACCTAAAGACTCGTTTGAATTTTCAAATAACTCTGTGGTGGGCAGCGGTTGCCCTGTTTCTGTAACCCTGCTTCTTAACAAAGCAAGGGCAGGATTGGCTGCTACAGCTGCATTGTAGCGTAAAAGCGTAAAATTTCCATTAGCTCGCTTAACGCCCTTCTCAAACGGTTGCTCGTATGGGTTAGCCCATTGCAAACCGTTTAGTGGAGAGGCTATAGCTGTATTATCTTCTGCGGTGTTTGTATAATTATTTACCGATCCGGTCACGTTCATTCCGAACAGAAAATTACCAGCATCCTGGGACAGGTTGATGCGCCCTGTTATACGATCATAACCTGTATTGCGAAGTACACCCTCTTGTTTAAAATAGTTTACACTGGCAAAATACCTGGTTTTTTCAGTGCCACCAGAAGCAGACGCATTGATTGAATTTGTGCGAGCGGTTCTTGTAAGTTCATCCTCCCAACTAGTATTAATTTTCCCAAGGCTGTCAATCTCTGCAGGAGTATAATCCTCTAAACTGGTGCCGCCCCTTCTTAATTCGTAGGCTATTTTCTCTGCACTGTTCATTAAACGGTAATCTCTAAAACTGGGGAAGGTACTCCAGCCCGTGTAGGCATCTATTTCAAAACTTGTTTTGCCAGCCTTGCCACGGCGTGTGGTTACCACAATTACACCATTTGCACCCCGGCTTCCATAAGTAGA
>JAYTBG010000081.1:0-5407 GCA_043737055.1 Chitinophagaceae bacterium
CGCCTGCAAAACTTCCCGATGTAGTTTTAGGAATTAATTTGATGCGCACAAAGGCAGCTTTGTTTGCTTCCGCTATAAAAGTCCTTATGCCCGGAAAATAGTTTGCATTACTAACGGTTACGGTTGCAGCATTTTTTATTACTTGCACATTTTTCGCTTCAAAATAACCATACTCATCTGTTACAATAGTTTGGTTGCCCACTTTTACAGTTGCTAATTGCACGGCTACATCATTTTCGTTTGTTATAAAACCCGATACCGAAGAAGTAACTCTCGTGCTAAGATCAACAGGTGGTATAACTGCTGGGAGTAGAGGTCCATCACTCAACTCTTTTTGACAGGAGATAAACAGGAAAAAGCTCAACAACGTAGCCATGATCAGGCACAAGTTTTTTGGAGCGAAAATAAGTTTCATAGTAGAATTTTTAGTTTTGGTATAGCTGGGCTCTGAGAAGTGTTGTTTTAATGTAATCTATTTCCGTTTAAAGAATGAAACCTAAAAGTTAATACTGCAGTTAAGCCAACCCGGGTCAATAGCTGCATCGTATTTTTTATAGAAGTTGATAGCCGGTTCGTTCCAGTCCAATACCTGCCAGGCCATTCCAGTGTATTTTTTTTCTTTGCAGGTTTCTATGAGTTCATCAAACAACATTGCACCAATGCCTTTTCCCCGCAACCTAGCTGTTACCAACAAATCTTCCAGGTACAATCGTTGGCCTTTCCAAGTGCTGTACCGGATGTAGTACAAGGCAAAACCCACAACGAGGCCATCGGTTTCGGCCACAAATGCCCACCATACAGGGTTATCGCCAAAACCACTTTCTACAAAATGGTCGAACGCTACTGTTACTTGTTCGGGCGCTTTCTCATACAGCGCCAATTCATGTATGAGGTCCATCATGGCGGCGCAATCTTCTTTTACTGCTTTACGTACGATTGTATGCATGTGTTTATTTTGCTCTAAAATTAAAGGATAAGTTGATTGGAGATGAACAGCCACAAAAATGGGCTAAGAAAACTTAGCCCAAAAAAATCTTTTACTGAATGCTATCTTAATTATGCTCAATAATGGTAAGGGTAATGCCGTAAGACCCATCTACAAACTTGCCCGATTGACCTGGAGTAGGCGGCTGGTACTCGCTGTGAAAAAAGCGACGATAAATAAGACCAATGCCCTTGGCATATTTCTCGACACCATAATTTATTTCTGCATATGATTTGGGGTCTGCCGGGTTACCAATTACCTCGTCCCGCTGGTCTACTTTCAAAGTGCTGTCAAAGCTAAAAGTTCCAACCCTTAAAGGCACATTTACACTGTCGTAAATGTAGTCCCAGTCATCCAGGTATTTTGTTTCAGAGTTGATAGAGTAGGTGTCAATAAACGAATTTCCTTTCCAGCTATAAAAATCCCTGATGGGGGTACGCAGTTTTAGAAAGCGCATGTTATTTTCTACAAACTCAAGCCCGTTGCCGGTGTTGGTTGCCATAAAAGTCGCATCAGGCATCCATGGGCGGGTGGCATTACTGCGAATAGACCTGGCAATCCGATAAGCCGGGCGTCCGACATTGTCTGTAATTTTTGCATCTACAAGGAATTTGACCTGGTAAGTTCTTACAACTGCCGTTGCACCAAAGTTCGTGTACACAGCAGAGTCCAATTTGTAAACAATATACTTGCCCACTGTCAATGGGCTGTAGTCTTCAATAGTGGCTGTTTGAAATGTTTCCGAAGATTTCTTGCAGGCATGGAGAAAAAGTGCAAGAGAAGTTACGAGCACAAAGAGCTGTATTTTTTTCATGGATTCAAGTTACTTTTTTAAAATAAATGCCAGGTATAATTGAACTCTGTCGCTTCATTAATTAAACGAGCGGCAGGTTGCGCTGAATGATGCCACCACCAATCACATCGTTGCCATCATAAAATACCGCACTCTGCCCTGGGGCAACTCCCCTCACATCTTCGTAGAAACGCACAGATAGTCCGTTTTCGTATGCAAAGAGTTGGCTCAGTGCACCTTTATCTTTATATCTAATTTTCGTAATAGCCTCCATTCCTTCACTCACCCCTTCGAACTTCATCCAGTTGAGACCTGTTACCTGCATTTCTGTTCTGTTCAGATCTGTTTCCTCACCGAGCACTACCGTATTGGTTTCGGGGATTATTTCAGTTACAAATGCGGGTTTGCCAAGGGCAATATCCAAACCTTTTCTTTGGCCTACGGTGTAAAAAGGATAGCCTTTGTGCTTACCTAAAATTTTGCCTTGAGGGTTGATAAAATTGCCACCCGCCACTCTTTCTTCTAATCCTGCTACTTTGCGTTTTAAAAAACCACGATAATCATTGTCCGGCACGAAGCAAATTTCGTAGCTCTCGTTCTTTTTTGCCAGTTCGGGATATCCAAAATCGTGTGCCATTTGCCGAATAGCCGTTTTATGAAAAGTTCCCAGGGGTAATAGAGTCCGGCTCAGTAAATCCTGCTGCAACCCCCACAACGCATAACTTTGGTCTTTTGTGTCGTCTAAACCTTTACTTATAAAATACCTGCCGTTGCTAAGTTGCTGCACCTGTGCATAGTGGCCGGTTGCAATAAAATCGCAGCCCAGCGCATCTGCCCGCTTGAGCAATGCCCGCCACTTGATGTGCGTATTGCACATCACACAGGGATTGGGTGTGCGGCCGGCAATATATTCATCTACGAAATTTTCAATCACAAAGTCGCCAAATTCGTCCCTGATGTCTAAAATGAAATGTGGAAAGCCATGTTCAACAGCAGCCATCCGGGCATCATTAAAGCTATCCAGGTTGCAGCAACCGGTTTCCTTTTTGCCGGTGGTACCAACGGCGGTGGCATAATCCCATGTCTTCATGGTAATGCCCACCACTTCATACCCTTCTTTATGAAGCATAAGGGCGGCAACGGTACTGTCTATTCCGCCGCTCATTGCCATCAAAACTTTACCTTTTTTGCTCATGTTGTTTTTCTGTTGGCGAAGATACAAAAAACGCCCGGGGCCGGGCGTTTTTGCATTTACGGTTTTGGGCATTTATAAGCCCTCTTGAGGCTTTTACAGGAAGCGTTACTTCCTTAGTTGCCTATTTTTTTATCAACCTTTGATTTAAGCGAATCCCTTCCCCTGAAAGCCTTAAATAATATATTCCGGCGGGAAATTTTTGGGGTGTTTCTAAGTTTTCGGTGGCTGAACCTCCTAAATGAATCAGTGATTTGCTGGCAACTTGTTGCCCCAGGTCATTGAGCAGAACCAGCCTGTAAATTCCCTTCGGCAAAGTTACTGTTACGCCAATGTTGTAGTCATTTACGGGGTTAGGATAAATAACGAGGCTGTTCGTTAATCCGTTTGCTATAGACACTTTCAGCGTTCGGCTGAAATTCGTCCGTCCGGCCTCTACGATTTTTAGCCTGTAAAAATTATTGCCTTTTGATGGCGTAGGGTCAAAGAGCTTATAGTGGGTAAGGGAACTATTCCCCGCCGCCTGTACTGTTGCTATTACCATAAACAGTATTCCGTCGGCTGATCGCTCTACATCATAGCGGTATATGTTTACTTCCTGCTGGGTAGTCCATTCAATTTGCACACCCGTATTTTTTTCATATGCCTTCAGGTCAGAAAGTAAAACAGGCACAGCGGCAAGGTTTACCTGGAATACTGAAACGGTGCTGGCGGTGCCATTGGCCACAGCAACTTCAGGAATTCCATCTCCATCCAAGTCTGCCACTGCCGCAGTAACAGGGCCGGTTCCGGTAGTGAAATCTACCTTAGAAGCCAGGGAAGTAGGATCAATAACGCCCGGCGTAGCCGTATTTCTAAAAACTGATATGCTGTTCGAATTTACGTTTGTAGCTACAATATCTGGTTTGCCATCACCATCAAGGTCCCCGGCAGCCACATGCTGTGGACTAACTCCTGTAGTAAAATCTACTTTGGCGGAAAAGGATCCTGCATTTACTGCGCCCGGCGGGGACGTATTGCGTAGTAGAGAGATTGTGGTGGAACCAGCCTCGGCATTGGCGGTCACTAAATCAGGTTTACCATCTCCATCTATATCAACTAATGCAACGGACTTGGGCTGAAGACCGGTTGCAAAGTCCACTTTGGGTGCAAAAGAACCCGTATTAAGTACGCCTGTCAAACTAGTATTCCGAAAAACAGAAACGGTATTGACACCCACTGCAGCATTCGCAACAGCAAGGTCGGGCTTACCATCTCTATCAATATCTGCAATGGCAACAGAGAAAGGAGTGGCCCCCGTCGTGAAATTCACCTTTGCTGCAAACGAAAGGGCATTGATTGCGCCTTGGGTAGATGTATTTCTCAGTATAGAAATGGAAGCGGAGTTTGCATTAGTAGCCACCAGGTCAGGCTTACCATCACCATCAAGGTCAGCAACTTCCACGAAAACCGGCCCTGTGGATAAAAGGTCGAAATCAACCCTGGCCGCAAAAGAACTGGCATTTATAGAGCCGGGTGCAGAAGTATTTCTTAGTATGGAAATGTTGTTGCTGTTCACCACGATAATGTCAGGTTTTCCGTCTCCATCCACATCAGCTGTAGACACATTGGAGGTAAAGGTGCCTGATGCAAAGTCTACTTTGGCAGCAAATGATGCATTAGTGATATTTCCTAAAGTGGATATGTTGCGCAGCACAGAGACTGTATTGGTATTTCCATTGCTCACGACAAGGTCTGTTTTTCCATCTCCATCCATATCTGCAGCCACAACATTTCGTGGGTTGGTACCTGTGCCAAAATCTACTTTTGGTTTGTAAAAGGTTGCCGGAATTCCGCTGCCAAAAGGGTTGGCAAAAGTAGTTACAAATGGATCCTGGGAATACCCTGTTAACCCCGTGCCATTGTTAAGCACTGAAAGTTGGTCATAGCTTGCACCAGACGGTACAGTTACCGTCAGGCTTGTTGTAGAACCTCCAGTGACACTAGACTTTACGGCACCGAAATAAACTATGTTATTAGCCGGCACTGTATTAAAATTGGTGCCTGTGATGGTTACGCTGCTGCCAACACTTCCACTACCAAGGCTGAAGGCACTAATAAAAGGTGCCGGGGGATTACAGTTAGATGGCAAAGTGCCCTCTTTCAATTGCCCTCTTATTTCGCCCCCGGATGAAGCAGACGTATGAATGTTTACATACCATAAACCAGCATAGAGTTGAGTTTCCTGTGCTGCCGTGAGCACGTAACTATTAGAATATGAGCCTGAAGTAACGCCTGTGGGGAAACCTGCAAAAGTTGAGCACATAGGTATTTGAGTACGACCCGGAAAGAACCCCAGTAGGAAAACCTACCAATCCCATTACCACCCCAGCACTTACGCCTGGGGCTGCGGGTGCATGAAAGTGAGCGGCTGTTGTGGGGCTGGCCAGCCCGGTAA
>JAYTBG010000082.1:0-2145 GCA_043737055.1 Chitinophagaceae bacterium
GTAATGATTTTCCTCTATAATCCTTCCCCGGTCGTGCCGCACCTGTAGATTATCAAAGAACACATTTACACTGCTTTCATTGCTGATGTAAACAAAGCAATAGCCATTTTTTCGCTACATGTCCAAAGGATACCGAACTCGGAGACCCGAATGTATTTTCTATTTCAAAGAACTTTTAACTTCATCCTTATACCAACCACGGAAGCCAGAAGTAGTAACAAGCCGACACTGGAAAGCAATACACAAACCTATGCCCTCATTCCAGTGCTTAAAAGCTTTTCGTTTGCCGACAATACTTGCCCATGTATGGGGAAGTAAAGCCACTCGTTTGAGTAGCCTTTTTTTACATCCTTAACTTTTTTACAAAACCTCTCAACCAGCTAAAATTGGGCTTTATGGAATTATGACATCCCACATGCTATTTTTCCCATCTGCTTTCTGCCAGTCAAGCAATGTACCAGACAAAGCAACTTCAATATAGAGTTTCTTAATGTCCTTTAGCAGGAATTTCATAAAATAGCTGGAAAAACCATAATCAACAAATCTCTCTTTTTTTAGTGCAACTAAGAAGGGACTAATAATTTGAATGCCCTTTCTTCGATGCAATGTCTCTTTAAAAGCCCAGGTTAGTTGATACTTACGGCAAAGCAACTCGCCGATTATAAAAATCCCCATCTGAAACGAAGCTATTTTGTTATTATCTTTTTTAATCTTCCTATTTAAGAACGATTCTACTTTGAGCATGTCCTGCTCATTGCTTGCATCCAGCTTGCTAAAGTTGATAACAGAGTCAAGATATGACAAAAGTTTATCTCTTTCCTTTCCAAAATTTTTGAAAAAATCCTGGCTCTGCAACCATACGTCATTTCTATCCGGGTCAATAATTACATCGTTCTTGTTGGAATAGAGGTACGCTTTTTTCTCGAAGGAAAAAATAACGATGGCGGAGCTATCGTCCAGTTCATAAATCTTTTGCGGCTCGAAAGAAAGCCATTCCACAAGTCGCCCATTGTGCTGTAAAATCAGTTTGTCCGCTTCTCCCTGTGAAATACGGGTGTATAGTTTCTGTGCCATAGAAAACAACGGCATTAAAATTAAAAATGAAATATATGATACCTTACAAATTCTCATTGCTACATTCTTATAGTACTACATTGGAGGACGGGGTGACACAAATGAGTTTACGGCAGGTGATGGCGGGATCAGCCTGACCGGATTATTTCTGCCCGTAGGCACACCGAAGCCAATATAATAGTTTCCGCATTTCTTATAATAATACGCCACCTGATGATACAAATCAACTTTATAGGCTTTCTCCAATTGTTTCAGGCTTGGCCCAAGCTTCACGCCAGCAGTAGTAACTATTGTCAATACAGGCTTTACTTTGAACTTATAGGCCCCAATAGTATTCGCCTCAATACTCAATGCGCTGAAGTGACCCCATATCTGGTTATCATAACTTGTTTTACCAATGCTTTTGCCAACCGTAGCTTGTTTTACCTCGAACCAAGAAAGGTGGGGATAGTATGGTGGACGCCTAGGATCATAAATTAACTTAACCCCTCTTGTTCCGTCTGGTTCAACCCCCTGCCTGCCCGGTACACCCGCCGTTGGATACTCTCGAGGTTTAGAGTCATAGTCCAACCCTAAAACTGTGGTTTTTTGCCAATCGGAAAAAGCATTTTCAAACAATTCCCCTGCAAAATGCTCCAGGCCTCCACCTGTTTTACTTGTATATTGTCTTGCAATTTTAAATAAGGCATCTTTGGTTAGCGGTAATGCCGCATACCAATCGCCTTCCTCGTAGCCACAATCCCCAACCCCGCTTTGAGGTTCATTGCTAGCATTATTACTTGCTTGTGGATTGTTTTCTCCCTGTTTTTGATTCTGCTTATCCTGCTTTAAATTTTGCCATATTGAAATTCCCTGCGATGTAAGGCTTATGGCATTCAGGGCCATGCCTGCTATTGCCATGGTGGTAGATGATATGCTGATAGCATTGCTCATTATACCGCCATACCCAACCATGCCAGCGGTAGCCGCACATCCAAATCCCGGTCCAACAAAGCCTCCTGTAGGATCAATCATGTTGACCGGATCATTACCCATGCCAACATACCCGCTTGCAAACTGATCGTAAGGATC
>JAYTBG010000083.1:0-12462 GCA_043737055.1 Chitinophagaceae bacterium
TCAAAATCACGGCTCTCACGAATGGGCTTGCCGCCATCAAGCGTTTCTATTACCGCAAATTCTCTTGCCCGCTCCTGCATCATCCTGGCTATGCGAAAAATGTATTTTGCCCTTTCCTTCGCAGGCATCTTCTTCCATGTCTTCTCATAAGCATTGCGGGCTGCCTTCACGGCTTTATCCACGTCGGCAGCATTGGCGTCGGCTACTTCACTCAGTTTCTCTTCTGTAGCAGGGTTAATGGTAGAAAAATATTTCTTACTTAGCGGCTTTTCAAATTTGCCGTTGATAAACAAATCGTACTTCGGGTTAATTTGTGCTGCGCTCTTACTCTCAGGTGCCGGCGCATAGTTGCGGGCCGTTTCAAATTTCAGTTTGAGCGTATTGTTTTTCTTTGTCGCCATTTTATTTTTTTATGTAGCCAGCATTTGTGCTACTACTAAGCATCGTTGCGTCGCACTCTTGTACAATTTGTTTTCCACTCAACAGTTTCACGCAAAGGCGGAAAGAAAAATTCTAAAGGCGCAAATACGACTTTGATCTCTGCGTCTCTGCGCCTCTGCGTAAAACGGTTACCTCACGCAAAGGTGCAAGGCAAAATCAAAAGGCGCAACAAGAGTAAATGCTTTGCGGCTCTTCGCACCTCTGCGTGAAACCCCTTTTTAATCTATCGAAAAATAATCTTTCCCCTGGTACACCCCGGTTTTCTCCTTCATCAATTGCATCAGCACATCATTAGCAAGACTGCTGGCACCAAAACGAAACCACTGGTTGTTCATCCAGTCTTCGCCCAATGTTTCATTTAGCATCACTAAATAATGCAATGCCAGTTTTGATTTAGATATTCCACCCGCGGGTTTCATGCCAATCATCTTTCCTGTTTTGTAATAAAAATCACGGATGGCTTCCAACATTACCAAAGTAACAGGCATTGTAGCTGCCGGACTCACTTTGCCCGTGGAGGTCTTGATAAAGTCGGCACCGGCATACATGGCAATATCACTAGCCCTGCGCACTTTATCATAGGTTACCAACTCGCCCGTTTCTAAAATTACTTTTAATCTTGCTTCACCGCAGGCTTCTTTTACTGCAGCTATTTCATCAAAAACATAATTGTATTCTCCTTCCAAAAACTTACCACGACTGATCACCATATCTATTTCATCGGCACCCTGCTGTACGGCATATTTTACATCACTGATCTTTACGTTACGGGGTGCCTGTCCACTGGGAAATGCTGTGGCAACCGAGGCTATTTTTACACCCGAATCACCTACGGCTTTTTTTGCAAGGCCTACCATAGACGGATAGACGCAAACTGCTGCAACTGTGGGTAACCCCGGGTAAGCGTCGTGCAGGTGAACTGCTTTGTAACACAGTTGTTTTACCTTACCCTCAGAGTCCTTTCCCTCAAGGGTGGTAAGATCGATCATATTAAGCGTGAGAAGAAGCCCATTTAATTTTGTTTCCTTTTTTATGCTCCGCTTGGTAAAGCGGGCAGCCCTTTCTTCAATACCTACCTGGTCTATTCTTGCAGGTAAATGAAAGGAAGGAATTGCAATTGATTTTTCTGCCATAATCGTCATTGGTCAAATACAAAGTTACTTTAAAGGTATAGGAATGTAAAAACTGTTGCAGCAGAAAATTAAACATTCAAACAGGTTGAATCCTGTTTTTATAATTAACTTGAAAATTCTCTTTCAAACAATCTTTTGATATGAATAGAATTGCCGAATCTGAGTTGATATTAGATAAACGTGGTGGTATTTATCACCTTGGCTTACGGCCAGATGAGGTTGCCAATACCGTACTCCTGGTGGGCGATCCTGACAGGGTTAAAAAAGTAAGCAGGCATTTTGATAAAGTGGAGCTTAGTTTTCAACACAGAGAATTTATAACACACACAGGTATACTTGCGGGTAGAAGAATATCCGTTATAAGCACTGGCATTGGCCCGGATAATATCGATATTGCGCTCAACGAATTAGACGCCCTTGTCAACATTGATTTTGACACAAGGACCATCAAACCAAACCTTACTTCCCTTAATGTTATCAGGCTTGGCACATCAGGCTCGCTACAAAAAGATATCGGGGTAGACAGTTTTGTGGCAGGCACCCACGGCCTCGGCTTCGACAACGTCATGCACTTTTACCAACAACAAAACAACACGGAAGAGAATGATCTTATTGAAGCTTTTAAACAACATACCGGGCTCATGGGGGGCAATGTGTTACCATATATCTACGAAGGTAGCCGGGTGCTTTTGCAATGTTTTATGAACGGATACACGCAGGGCATAACCATTGGTTGCCCGGGATTTTTCGGTCCGCAGGGGCGGGTGCTGCGTCTTGGCCTTGCCTACCCCGAGCTGGTAGAAAAGCTGTCTCACTTCAGGCACGAAAATAATTTTATTTCCAACTTCGAGATGGAAAGTTCTGCCATCTATGGTTTGTGCAGGCTTATGGGGCACCAGAGCATTAGCCTTAATGTGATTGTAGCCAACAGGGTTGCGCAGCAATTTTCTGCAGACAGCAACAGGGCAGTAGAAAAGTTAATTGAACATTCTTTAGAGATGCTTGTTTCCTCCAACATTGTTTAGATATATATATGAAAGACGGTGTAAGTGGGCATCAAATAATAAATTAGCTTTCAACATTCATTTTTCTAAAACATAAATTCAACTCACATGAGAAAATGCAAAACAGCGCTGCTGTTTTTTTTATTGAGCATGTACTCCATGCAGGCAATCAGCCAGGAAACCTTTCCGGAAAATGGTGTAGCAGATAAACGGGCAGGCGTATTCGCTTTTACTAATGCTACAATTATAAAAGATGCGCAGACTACCATTAACAACGGAACCCTGGTGATAAGGGATGGAAAGATCGTAGCCACAGGAGCGCAGGTAGCTGTGCCTGCCGGTGCAACTGTCATTGATTGCAAAGGAAAATTTATTTACCCATCGTTCATAGATATTTACAGCGATTATGGCATCGCAGTTCCACAGCGCCAGGGCTCAGGTTTTAGCTTTACTGCACCAGCACAGCTAACCAGCAACGCAAAGGGAGCCTATGGCTGGAACCAGGCTATACGGAGCGAAATAGATGCATCCACACTGTTTACAACAGATGAAAGCAAAGCAAAAACGTTACGGGAGGCCGGCTTTGGGGTGGTGCTCACGCATCAAAAAGATGGTATAGCCCGCGGCACTGGCAGCGTGGTCACGCTTGCCAATAAAGCCGAAAACTTTTCTATCATTAAGGAAAAAGCAGCAGCTCATTATTCTTTTAATAAGGGTATTTCTACCCAATCGTACCCCAGCAGCATTATGGGCAGCATTGCTTTACTGCGCCAGACATTCCTGGATGCGCAGTGGTATAAGAATATGGCCGCACAATCAAATAAGGCAATGAAGGAAGGTACCAATCTCAGCCTGATTGCATGGAACAATAATTTGTCGCTGCCACAAATATTTGAGGCCAATGATAAATGGAGCAACCTGCGGGCAGACCGCATAGGCGATGAATTCGGCGTTCAGTTCATCATCAAAGCAGGGGGAAATGAGTACCAAAGAATGGCAGAGATGGCAGCAACCAAAGCTTCCTTTATTGTGCCACTCAATTTTCCGCAGGCGATGGATGTAGAAGATCCCAACGAAACACGCTTCATTACTCTTGCTACAATGAAGCAGTGGGAAATGGCGCCATCTAACCCAGCAGCATTCGAAAAGGCGGGAGTTAATTTTTGCCTCACTGCCGCAGACATACGGGACACCAAGCAATTTATGGCCAGCGTGCGCAAAGCAATTGAGTATGGCCTCAGCGAAACCAAAGCATTAGAAGCACTTACTAAAACTCCGGCAACACTGCTAAACGTTTACAACGAAACGGGCAGCCTTGAAGCAGGCAAATGGGCCAACTTCTTAATCACCAACGGACCTGTGTTTGCAGAAAAAACAGCCTTGCTCCAAAACTGGGTACAGGGAGAAAAGTATGCTGTAAAGGATGATGGAATGCAGGAAGTGAAAGGCAATTATGGCTTACAGTTGCACACTGCTTCGGGCGTCAAAAATTTTAGCCTTGATGTAAAAAGTAGCAACGCTGCAGACATCATTATCAAGGATACGATTGCGGGCAAATTTAGCCACGATGGCAAAATAGTAAAACTAAGTTTCAATGAAACAAAAAAAGGTAAGAAAGGATTCAGATTAAGTGGTGTGAGCAATGGGAACAATTGGAGTGGAACGGGTACTGACAGCAGTGGTAATGCATTGTGGTGGACCGCAACATTCAACAATGAAATTGCATCAAAGCCCGATAGCGTGCGCAAGAAAACGCCGGTAAGCATGGGCAAACTCACTTACCCTAATATGTCTTTTGGCTGGGAAGAAGCACCAAAACAAGAGACGATCCTGTTTAAAAATGCAACCGTATGGACCAACGAAAAAGAGGGTATCCTTAGCAACAGTGATGTGTTGGTAACTAGCGGAAAAATTACAAGCATCGGCAAAAATTTAAGCAACTCTAATGCACGGGTGATAGATGCCACGGGCAAGCATTTGACTGCTGGTATTATTGATGAACATAGTCATATTGCCGCCGCTTCCATCAATGAGGGAGGCCAGTCTGTAACATCAGAAGTGCGTATTGCAGACAACATTGCGCCAGACGATATTGATATTTACCGTCAGCTTAGCGGCGGGGTTACAACCTCTCATATTTTGCATGGCAGTGCCAACACCATCGGAGGACAAACACAACTCATAAAATTACGTTGGGGTGCCAACGATGAGGGTCTGAAGTTTAAAGGATCTGATGGCTTTATAAAATTCGCTTTGGGAGAAAATGTAAAGCGGACTACATCGCAAAACAATAACCGCTTTCCTGACACACGTATGGGTGTGCAGCAAGTGCAAATAGATGCCTTCACCAGGGCGAAAGATTACGAAGCTGCATTAAAAGGACCTAATGGAAAATATGTGCGCAGAGACCTTGAACTGGATGCGCTGGTGGAGATCATGAACAAGAAAAGATTTATTACCTGCCACAGTTATGTGCAAAGCGAAATTATTGAGACCATGAGAATGGCCGAGCAATTTGGTTTCACCATCAATACTTTCACCCATATACTGGAAGGATATAAGGCTGCCGATAAAATGAAAGCCCATGGCGCAGCGGCATCTACCTTTAGCGACTGGTGGGCTTACAAGTTGGAGGTACAAGATGCGATACCTTACAACGCCGCTATCATGAGCAACGTGGGGGTAAACGTAGCCATCAACAGCGATGATGCAGAAATGGCCCGGCGCTTAAACCAGGAAGCTGCAAAATCTGTGAAATATGGTGGCATGAGTGAAGAAGAAGCCTTCAAAATGGTGACTCTCAATCCTGCTATGATGCTACACATTGATAAAACTGTGGGAAGTATTAAAGCTGGCAAAGATGCTGACCTGGTGTTGTGGAGTGACAACCCATTGAGCATTTATGCAAAGGCAGAAAAAACAATGGTAGATGGCATTGTATATTTTGACAGGGAAAAAGACAAAGAGCTGCGCAAGCAAGTGGCTGCAGAAAGAAACAGGCTGGTGCTAAAGATGATGGATGAAAAAAAGTCAGGAAGCCCGGTGAGCCCGGCTACACCAAGCCTAAGGCAAGTAAACGCTTGTGAGGATCATGCTCACAGCCATGGCCTGATGACAATTGAAGACGCTAATTAAAAGGAAACTAAAGTTCTTTGGCGTAAAAGTCTTTTTCTTTATCAAGTAAAAACAAATCTTAACATGAAAAAATATTGTAGCATAATTCTTTCACTGGTTTCCTGTCTTAGCGCAGCAGCACAAGAAACCGTTTACCCTGCCCCGGCTTTCAACGGCATGGTGCTTATACAAAACGGAACCGTACATACCGGTAACGGGCAAGTGCTATCCAACACCAGTATCTTAATAAACAAAGGGAAAATAGAAAAAATAGGAACCGACATTGTTGCACCAGGCAACAACGTAACAGTGGTAAATGCTGCGGGCAAGCATGTATACCCCGGGCTGATTTTGAGTAACTGTAACATTGGCCTGAGAGAAATTGGTAGCCAGGTAAGAGGCAGTAATGATTTTAATGAGCTGGGCGAATTGAACCCCAACATCGAGAGCATCGTTGCATACAACACCGAGTCAAAAATCATCAATACATTAAGGAGCAATGGCATCTTGCTGGCAAACATTATTCCTTCCGGACAATTGCTGGCTGGCAGCAGCAGCGTGGTTCAGTTTGATGCGTGGAGTTTTGAGGAAGCAGCATATAATAAAAATGGTGCTATGCATTTTTACATGCCTTCTTTGTTCAATCGGCCACGAGATGGCGCCGCCAGAGTGGCCAGGGAACCAGAAGCAAACCCCATGAAAGCAGCTATGGACAGAATAGAAAAAGTAAAGGCATTTTTTAGAGAAGCCAAAGTGTACGAAGCGAAAAGCAACCCGGCTACCAATCTAAAATTCGAGTCTGTAAAAGGTTTGTTCAATAAATCGCAGAAATTATTTGTGCACTGCAATTTGGTAAAAGAAATGCTGGTGGCGGTAGACTTTGTAAAGGAGTTTGGTTTTGATGTTACCATCGTTGGTGGCAGCGAAAGTTTCCAGATAGCCCAGTTATTAAAACAAAATAATCTTTCAGTCATTCTTCAGCAATTGCACAGTTTACCTACATCAGAAGATGATGATATAGATCAGCCTTTTAAAACACCGGTAGCATTGCAGCAGGCTGGAGTATTGTTTGCCATTACAGATGAAGACGGTCAAACAACCGGCCGCAACCTGATGTTCAATGCCGGTACGGCAGCGAGCTATGGCCTTGGTAAAGAAGAAGCTCTTGCAGCAGTCACCCTCAACGCTGCAAAAATACTAGGCATTGCAGACCGCACGGGCAGCATTGAGGTGGGTAAAGATGCCAACATCATTATTAGCGAAGGCGATATACTCGACATGAAAAGCAGCATTGTAACAAAAGCGTTTATACAAGGCCGTGACATAGACCTCAATGACAAGCACAAACAATTGAACGAAAGGTATAAGAAGAAATACAATATTAAATAACCAACTTCTCTCAATGTAAAAAGCCATCCTGAATGAACAGGATGGCTTTTTGTTTACATTATGCCAGTAAACGCAGCGTGAAATGTTGAGGTCAGCTCGTAAGAAACCCGGACATCATTATTAAAAGAAAATCAGATTGAAGTTCCTAACTAAAAATACCGTGCACAGGGTAGATAGCCGAGATGCTTAGCGGGTAAGTTTGTCGAAATTATTTAATCATGAAATTCATGTACCATTTTAAGTTTATAGCTCTTGCCGGCCTGCTCATTGCCTGTAATCATACCGCATCTGCCAAAATTTGGCGTGTTAACAACAATGCCGGAGTTAATGCAAACTTTACCACTTTGCAGGCCGCAGTAAGCAGTAGTTTAGTGTTGTCTGGCGATACACTTCATATCGAGTCATCGGCGGCCATTTATGCCGGAGGATCAAATATCTTTTTAAATAAACGGCTCATTATTTTGGGTGCTGGGTACTTCCTCACTCAACATCCAAAAACCCAGGCAAACCCTAATCCATCTAAACTTCATGGTGCGGGTTCTCCACGAGGGTATATTTTATTGGATGCCGCTGCAAGCGGAACAGTCTTAATGGGACTCGACATTGGCGAATTAAGAATTGCCGCCGCCAGCAATCTCGTAATTGCCAGGAACAACGTTAAAGCCATCCGTTTAAATGCAAATGCTGCTGCAGGCCTTTCGGACAATATCCTGATTACCGGTAATTATATGTATCGTGGTGAGAATACTATTGACCAAAGCGGTATCACTTTTTATTTTGGGCAACAGGATGTTACTTATACCAATTTCCGTGTAGAAAATAATATTATAGAAGAGCGGGTTGAGATACCTTTTATAACGAGCGGACAGATCATTAATAATTTTATTGGCCCCAGCTTTTCTGCCAGCAATTGCCTCATTAAAAATAATTACATGACCTATGGAGGTTCAGTGGGAAGCAATGTATTTCAATTCAATATTTTTTCAAACACTAATGCTGCTATAACCGGTGCTAATGGAAACTTTGTAGCGGCGGCCTCATCTGTTTTTGTTAGTACCAGCACCGGCCAGGATGCAGGCTTTAGACTCTCTGCAACTTCTCCCGGGATTGGCGCCGGCCGGGATGCTGCAAATAATCCTATAAACATAGGTCCGTTTGGCGGAGCATCACCTTATGTGCTGAGTGGAATGCCGCCGATACCCAGCATTTACCTGCTTACCGTACCCCAAAATGTACCCAGTGGTACCAGTACTATGAATGTTATTTTAAGTACTATTTCAAGAAATTAATACGACAACAATGTTTAAGTATATACATAAATGCCTGGCCACAATAGTGCTTGTTGCAACCATTGGAGTTGCTGTAAACGCACAATCCAACATCACAGCCATTGAATATTTTTTTGACACAGACCCGGGATTTAATTTTGGAATTCCTGTTGCTGTACCCAGCCCTGCGACTGAATTTATAAACGTGCCCATTAGCATAAACGTAAGCGCCCTCAGCACCGGGATGCATACATTTTATGTTCGTACAAAGAATGCAACAAATCTCTGGAGCCTTACTAACCGGAGCAAAGTGTATAAAGAATTTTTGTACCCTAATCCTGCGGCGACCGGCCCTATACGCCGGCTTGAATATTTCATAGACACAGACCCTGGTTTTGGAAATGCAACCCCCGTCGGCATTCCAGCAAGCCAGACAGAAATCGCCAATCTCGCATTTACTGTAGACCTAAGTGCTGTTCCTGCCGGCACACATCGTTTTTATATCCGTACGCTCGACGATGAATGGGGACTTACAAACGTGGTACTCTTTACAACCAATACGGTGTTGCCTGTAAAACTTTTAAACTTCAGCGTAAAAAAAGAAAGAATGACCGCTACAGCGACGTGGCAAACATCCTTTGAACAAAATAATGCAGGGTTTGATGTAGAACGCAGCAGTAACGGGATCGACTTTGTGAAAACCGGCTATGTAAATGGTAAGGGTAATTCCAGTACTCGCCAGGATTATAGCTTTAAAGATTTGCAGCCCGGCCAAGGAATTAATTATTATCGGCTCAGGCAGATTGACCTGGATGGGAGGAGCGCCTTATCAGAAATCCGCACAGTAGATTTTACCGGGGAGGAACTGGTTCCTCTGCGCTTGTTTCCTAATCCTGCTACGCAATTTATACAACTACAGTTACCGTCAGAATTCTTTGGCCAGCAAGCCAACATTAGTATCGCAGATGGTACGGGGAGAATTGTAAAACAGTGGATGATTAACAGTGCACAGCTTTCTGTACTAACATTGCCAATAACAGAGTTGCCAGCGGGAATGTGGAGATTAATTATTTCTACAAAAACTAGGACAGCAAGCGGGAGCTTTATTAAATAATTCTCGGCCGCTGTAAGTGCCTATACAATTGTAACTAAGGTTTCTTATTTGCAAACACTTTAATGACGCAGATATGCCAAGGCACTTTGCTATACTATTTTCCGGTTGCTATATTCTTAGTGCGAAGACCCCGGGGGCAATGTCATTAAGTCAAGCGTTGTAGAGACGGTGGTTTGCTAGACTCAAATTTTTAAAAAGTCCGTAAAGTGCCATCGGCACCACATTTTTTATATGGTTAAATTATAATATCGCCTTTATGAGGCTAACAACTCTAACTTTATTTTATACTTGTACCGAAGTTTTGCTCCCCTGGAGCTGTTCCTTCCTGAACTTAATGACATTGCCCGCCGGGACAAAAGCAGCATTGTTACAAAAGCGTTTATACAAGGCCGTGACATAGACCCTAATGACAAGCACAAGCAACTAAACGAAAGGTATAAGAAGAAATACAATATTAATAATTAGGTTTCTGTCCGTGTAAAAAGCCATCCTGAATGACCAGGATGGTTTTTTGCTTTATATACGATCTGCAAAGAGACACTATGTGCGTTATGACCTGTAGGACGGTCTTCATCCGCACCGGCAATTAAAAAAAATGCAAGGATTGTAGGAGCTTTATGCATGCATCGGGGTTTCGCAGCTACTATTTTCAGGTTGCTACATTTTAGTGCGAAAACCCCGCTGGGATAAATGCGTTTATCCAAGGCCGTGACATAGACCTCAATGACAAGCACAAACAATTGAACGAAAGATATAAGAAATACAATATTAAGTAATCAAGCTTCTCTCAATTTAAAAAGTCATCCTGAATGAACATGGCTTTTTGCTTTACATAAGATCTGCAAAGAGACACTATGTACGTTTATGCTGATATCTAACCCGGAAACTTCGTCTTTTAAAAAAAATTAGGGGCATGAATAAAGATTCAACCCCGATTTAAAATCTAATATCCTATGAAAAACCGTTGCGAATTTAAGGCGCTAAAGGAGAAAGGACCGATTGTTTAGCATCATTAGCCACGATCTTAGAAACCCACTGGTTACGCTCCGCTCTTACCTGGCGCTTGCAGACAATGATGCGTTGGCCCTGGAAAAAAAGCTACAGTTCAAACTACAAACCATAAATGCGGTGATCAACACCGGCGACATGCTGGATAACCTGCTGGCATGGGCTAATGTGCAGATAAAAAATACACATACCAGCATTGTACCTGTTTACCTGGCTGATTGTGTTTGGGATACCGTACAGCATTTAGAGGCTCAGGCTTTGCCAAAGAAAATTGTTATTCACCAACATATAGAAGCAACCACGGCCCTGGGAGATTATGATATCGTGGTCATTGCTTTAAGAAACCTTGTTACCAATGCTATAAAATACACCGAGCCAGGTAAAATTATTTACCTGCTTTCCTCCAAAGAAAATGAACGTGTACGCTTAACCGTTAAAGACGAAGGAATAGGCCTAACCCGGGAACAGATCGCAGGTATTCTCTCGGAAAAAAATATTTCTACAGCCGGTACGCAGGGAGAAAAAGGAAGTGGCCTCGGCTTGTTTTTGGTGAGAGAACTTTTGCAAAAAATAAATGCAGATCTGGAAATTGAAAGTGAACCTGGGAAAGGCAGTAGTTTTATGATTATGATGCAGGCTTAGCTGATCAAGCCCTAATACCCAATCGATACTCTGTCGGCTTTCAATTTCTGCATGCAGAGGCACGAAGGCATCTATACAGCAATCCCTAAGATGCTTCGTACCTGCCAATGATACATGCTGAAAAAAACTGACAAGGAGCTATTTTTAAAAAGGCAATTTTACAAAACTTAAACTCCACTAATGTTGCAGGCTTAGCTTTTTCTTTTATGGCTATGAGAACAAAGGAGTCCCGATAAATATCCGGAAGAGAACAAAGAGAATCGAGTATATCTCTTTTTACTCTTTCACTCTTTGTGCTCTTTGCTTGTTTTTTTTAGTATGCACGTAAAAGTAAAAAGCACTTGGACTGTCATTTTTAAAAAGCTTGAGCAGCGCAAATAGTACCAGGCATGACAGATGAAAAATGCAAATGCCTGGATTAGTTACCCCGGCATTTGCATTTTCTTGGTTGTCTTGTTTAATTCAGGTTCAATACTTTCCCTTTAGGATATTTTACGCTGTAGCTAATACGAACTTTTTTACTTTCTCCCGGCGCAACCTGTAGTTTCCAGGTGAGCACAGCAATTTCTTTATTTATTTCTGCCCCGGTACTCTCCAATAATTCAACTTCTATTTCTTTGTTGGTGCTAATGGGATACTGGTCTTTTAATATAAAACTGATAGGATCTTTTTTGTTATTCTTCACCGTTAATTCATAAGTAATTATTTGCAGTTTAGTAGAACCCAAAAATTTTACACTGCTAAAATCTGCAAGCTTTTCTCTTTTCACCACTACCCTTTTATCCTTACCCAGCGTAAGGTTTAGTGTATCATTGGTACTGTTGGGATCTATAAAAGATTTACCTACGTAGGTTCCCTCAAAAATAATATTGGCTTCCCCGGCCAGCAGATTAAGTTTTTCCCATTCACTGATCTGGGTAAGCAGAAAACCATCTTTATCTAATTTCGGAACTGCATAGTATTGAAACATTCCATTTATACTGGCTTCTTTGATAGTCGCAATTTGCTGCTTCCCATTTGTAGGTACATCATAGGGCATATCAATATCGTAGGTAACATCCAGTTCGCTTTCTGCGACGGTAACATAATCCTCCAATCCTTCTTTTAAGGTGACCACAATAGCTCCGTTATTGGCTCTTGAACCATAAATCGCCGTAGCCGACTCATCTTTTAAAACGGTTACTTCTTTGATGGCATTCTGGTTTAATCTTGCAAAATCCGCAGCACTCATTTCTACGCCATTTACAACATAAATAGGGGTATTGTTGCCGTTAAGGGTACCCGTGCCTCTTAACCTAATGTTTGTGGATGCACCAGGACTACTGCCATAGCCAGTCACCACTACTTCA
>JAYTBG010000084.1:0-5367 GCA_043737055.1 Chitinophagaceae bacterium
AGGATTGTACTAACGGCAAGGAGTGGCCGTAGTGCACTCGCCTTCCGTTTTCAAAAAATTGGTTTCCAGTACGACCGCAATGATATTGATATTTTATACGATGAATTTTTAAAATTGGCCGATATCAAGAAAGAAATAGAGGATACAGATTTGCGCAGCCTGGCTATGCAACACAAAGTAGTAGCAGCCTGAGAATGAATTTAAAAGTCAAAATTAAAAATTGTTAAAAACGGTAGATGTCTAAAACATTATTTGAAAAAATTTGGGACAAACATGTGGTACAAACCATCACAGATGGGCCTGCTGTGTTGTACATAGACAAACACTTGATACACGAAGTTACCAGTCCGCAAGCCTTTGCAGGATTAAACAAGCGTGGCATTAAAGTTCTGCGCCCAAATCAAGTGGTAGCAACCGCTGATCATAATGTACCTACCATTAATCAACACCTGCCCATCAAAGAAACCCTCTCCCGGGTGCAGGTTGAAACCTTACAAAAAAACTGTGCAGAACATGGCATTGAATTATACGACCTCGGTCATCCCTTCCAGGGAATTGTGCATGTAATCGGTCCGGAGTTGGGCCTCACGCTACCCGGTATGACGATCGTTTGCGGCGATAGCCACACATCTACCCATGGCGCTTTTGGTAGCATCGCCTTTGGTATTGGAACCAGCGAAGTAGAGATGGTAATGGCCACCCAGTGTTTGCTTCAAACAAAGCCAAAAATGATGCGCATATTTATAGAGGGTGAACTGGGCGCTGCTGTGCTGAGCAAAGATGTCGTGTTGTATATTCTTTCTAAAATATCTGCCAGCGGCGCTACAGGTTATGCTGTAGAATTTGCCGGTTCCGCCATCCGTTCTCTTTCAATGGAGGCACGAATGACCATATGCAACATGAGCATAGAAATGGGCGCACGCTGTGGGTTGATTGCTCCTGATGCCACGACATTTAATTATATAAAAGGAAAAAAGTTTGCTCCACAGGGGGTAGAATGGAACGATGCAGTGGCAAATTGGTCAACCCTGTTTAGTGACGACGACGCTGTTTTTGACACTGAGATCAATATTGCTGCAGAAGACATTACTCCCATGATTACTTATGGAACTAACCCGGGTATGGGAATCTCTATCAATGGCAATGTTCCCGCTCTTCATGAAATAGCAGAGCATGAGAGACCCTCGTTTCAAAAATCAATTGCCTACATGGGCTTGCACGCAGGGAATGCCATCCTAGGTCAAAAAATAGATTATGTCTTTATCGGAAGCTGCACCAACAGCCGCATTGAAGACCTACGCCTGGTGGCCGGTTTTGTAAAGGGAAAACAAAAATCTGCCGACACAGAAGTATGGATTGTACCGGGGAGCAAGCAGGTAGAGCAACAAGCCATTGCAGAAGGCATTGACAAAATATTCGAAGCAGCGGGTTTTCAATTACGTCAACCAGGCTGCAGTGCCTGTCTTGCTATGAATGAAGATAAAATACCCGCCGGCAAATATTGCCTGAGTACAAGTAACAGAAATTTTGAAGGAAGACAGGGGCCCGATTCCAGGACTTTCTTGGCAAGCCCGCTTACTGCTGCAGTAGCTGCTATTACTGGAGTGGTGGCAGATGTGCGGGATTTTTTTCCGGCAACTTCAAAAGAAGCATTGGCAGCTTCCTTTGAATTACTAAATAATAACTAAACCCGACAAAAGTTTTATAAACAAGAGATGTTCAAAGAAAATAACGATATAACAAAGCCAGGTTCCCCCTTCAGTGGGTCTGGGGGCTTGGTCTCCACCTGTGTGCCAATCAACATTGAAAACGTGGACACAGACCAGATCATTCCTGCACGGTTTCTAAAGTGCACCAGCCGGGATGGGTTTGGTAAAAATCTTTTTCGTGACTGGCGTTATGGAAATGACAATGAGCACACACCCAAAACTGACTTCCCACTAAACAACCCGACCTACAAGGGCAACATACTGCTTACAGCGAAAAACTTTGGTTGTGGCAGTAGCAGGGAACACGCAGCCTGGGCAATCAAGGATGCTGGTTTTGATGTAGTGGTCAGCAGTTTTTTTGCAGACATTTTTAAAAATAATGCCCTGAATAATTTTCTGTTACCGGTAACCGTGAGTGAATCCTTTCTGCAAAAATTATTTGAAGCGGTGGAAACAGATCCTGCAACAGCTGTAGAGATAAACCTGCCCGAACAGAAGATAAAAATATTAGGGCCTTCGAAAGACCCCTCCCCCGGAGTGGACTTAGGGGAAGCTTTTGAAATAAGCCCTTACAAAAAAACATGTTTGTTAAATGGATACGATGATATTGATTATTTATTAAGCATCAAAGACGAAATAGAAGTATTCGAACAGCAGCATCGTTAAGATTAATAAAATGATTTAATAGGAAACAAATATGAGGAAGAAATTTTAATAGTTGAAATTATGACGAATGAAGAAATAGATACAAATGTTGGTAGTTCCTCCCGTTTGGGGAGGCCAGGAGGGGCCTGGAATATCGCAATTATAGAAGGAGACGGCATTGGCCCCGAAGTAACCACGCAGGCAGTGAATGTATTAAAAGCGGTGGCACTAACATTCAATCACCAGTTTGATTTTAAGTACGGATTGATGGGAGCCATAGCCATAGACACAACCGGTAGTCCCCTACCCGACGAAACCATTGAAATTTGTTTGAACAGTGATGCCATTTTATTTGGAGCCATTGGGCACCCTAAATACGACAACGACCCTACGGCCAAAGTGAGGCCTGAACAGGGTTTGCTCAAATTGCGCAAATCATTGCAACTGTTTGCAAATATTCGCCCTGTAACCACTTACGAATCTTTGTTTCATTTATCGCCGCTAAAAACAAGGATTATTGAAGGTGTGGATTTAGTGATTTACCGGGAACTAACAGGAGGTATTTACTTCGGTAAAAAAGAAACTAACGAAGAAAAAACTTTCGCAGTCGATGAGTGCACCTACAGCAAAGAGGAAATAGAAAGAATCGCTCATCTTGCTTTTAAAGCTGCTCAGCAAAGAAGAAAAAAATTAACCCTGGTAGATAAAGCCAATGTACTGGAGACTTCCAGGCTGTGGAGAATGGTAGTGCAGGAAATAGCGGAACAGTATGCTGATGTGGCGGTAGACTATATGTATATAGACAATGCTGCCATGCAAATCATTCAGCATCCAAAACAATTTGATGTGATACTTACAGAAAATATGTTTGGTGATATCATCAGCGATGAAGCCAGTGTGATCAGCGGCTCCCTCGGCTTATTGCCCTCTGCATCGGTGGGCAATGCAGTAGCATTGTTTGAGCCTATTCATGGGTCTTACCCGCAGGCAGCCGGAAAAGATATTGCTAATCCATTGGGATCAATACTAAGTGCCGCTATGCTGCTCGATCACCTGAAACTACACAACGAAGCCACCTTAATACGAGAAGCGGTGAACTGGACCTTACAAAATGGTTTTGTAACAAAAGACCTAGACCCGGTAAATTTTTATTTTACCTCTACCCTTGGAGAATTGATTTGTGATTATGTAAGTGGGAAAATTCCAACAGTAAGAAAAGAAAATATTGAGATGCGAAAATCAACCATCATTTAAGTTATTGAAACCTATCTTTTAAAAACTACTGAGGCGCATGTATTACAACGAACACACGATAATTTATTTAGACGGCCAATACGTAAAAGCCTCGGAGGCAAAAACAGATTTGTTTGGCCAGTCATTGCATTATGGCTACTCGGCTTTTGAAGGCATACGTGCTTATAAAACCGAAAACGGAACCAGGATATTCAAAGCAGAAGAGCATTACGATCGGCTAAGGGCATCTGCACAATCGGTACACATTCCCTACCCATGGCCAAACGAAGGACTGATAGAAGCTACTTACCAGATACTGGAGAAAAATGGGTTGGAAGATGCCTATATCCGTCCGTTGGTTTTTTGTCCTGCAAACATGAGCCTGCAAAAAGCACAGTCGTCGCACATTATGATTGCGGTTTGGGACTGGGGTGCTTACCTCGGTGAAAAATTATTAAGGGTGAGTCTTTCCTCCTATCAAAGGCCAAACCCAAGGGGATTTATGATTCAGGCAAAAGTGGGCGGACATTATGTAAACTCCATCATTGCCTGCCAGGAAGCTAAAGATAACGGCTATGATGAAGCGCTTTTGTTAGACATGGATGGCTTTGTGGCCGAAGGACCGGGCGCCAATGTATTTTATGAGAAAGACGGTCAATTATTTACTCCTGCACTGGGTAACATCCTTGCCGGCATTACGAGAGCAACGGTAATAGAGATTGCAGCAGAACTGGATATTGAAGTAACGGAAAAGCAAATTACCATCGATGAATTAAGACAGGCTGATGCGGTGTTCTACTGCGGCACCGCTGCTGAGATCATCGGTTGGCAAAGCCTCGATGATCAGCCCTTTAAAAAAGCGTGGAAAGATTCCGTTGGCAAAAGAATTCAATTGGCTTATAAAAACAGGGTATTAGAAAAAGAACTGGAGCCGGCCACACCCGGTCTGACGGTCTCCGTCTGACCGACAGTATAAAGCAGCATGCTATTTAAATAAGCGCTGCATTTATTGTTGAATAAAGGTATACCGCACAAGTGAGTGACACAACGATGTTTAATAGTGGTACAAATGCTAAGTACAAAAAATAAAATTGACGAATGATTGAAACAACAAATTATAATGAATCGTTGCAGAACCCTCCGTTAGCGGGCAAGGGGGCTTCTCTGAATAAATATTCCCGTGTGCTAACGCAGGACGAAACACAACCGGCTGCACAAGCCATGTTGTATGGCATTGGGTTAACAGAGGAAGATTTGGACAAACCGCAAATTGGCGTGTGCAGCATGGGTTATGATGGCAATACCTGCAACATGCATCTAAATGATTTGGCAAAAATTGTAAAGCAAGGGGTTTGGGATAATGATTTGGTGGGATTGATTTTTAATACAATTGGCATCAGCGATGGCATCAGCAATGGCACGGATGGTATGCGTTACAGCCTCGTGAGCCGGGATTTAATTGCAGATAGTATCGAGGCAGTTTGTGGCGGATTTTATTATGATGGATTAATTGCCTTGCCCGGCTGTGATAAAAATATGCCGGGTGCCATCATCGCCATGGGGCGCTTGAATCGGCCTGCCATTATGGTATATGGCGGCACGATTAATCCCGGCCATTATAAAGGACAGGATCTGAACATCATTTCTGCATTTGAAGCATTGGGACAAAAGTTGGCGGGCACCATTACACCCGAAGATTTTAAAGAAGTGGTGAAACACAGTTGCCCCGGAGCGGGTGCCTGTGGCGGGATGTACACCGCCAACACTATGGCTGCGGCAA
>JAYTBG010000085.1:0-2120 GCA_043737055.1 Chitinophagaceae bacterium
TTCAGGTCACGCAAATGTTTTTGCATGCCGGGGCTTTCAAACTGAAAAGTAGCGTTCGTATCCCCCTGCTGGTAAAGGTTGTAGGTTTTTTCGTCATCCAGTGGCACATCATCAATGGCGATGGTAACCTCATGATTTCGCTTGATGAGCATCAAGGCAGTTTTTAAAATGCTCAGGGTTTTCAAACCCAAAAAGTCCATCTTAATTACGCCCGCTTCTTCAATAGAGTTGCCCTCAATTTGCGTGAGCCATAACTCCGATTCTTTAGAGGTAGCCACCGGTAAAAGGTCAGTCAAATCGCAGGGTGCAATGATAATTGCTGAAGCATGTATGCCAGTGTTTCTAACAGAGCCTTCCAGTATTTCTGCCTCGTGCAATATTTTACTATTGAGGTCGGTGCCAGCATATATGGCTCGTAATTTTTTTACATTGTCAATATCCTCACCCTGCAATTGCTCTTTTTCTTCCAGCGATTTTTCACCGCCTTTGGCCTCCTTCGTAGTAAATGGTGCGTGCAGCAATCTTTTTAAATTGATGCCGGGGCGCTCTGGCACCAGCTTAGATATTGCCCGGCTTTCGGGAAGCGGTAAATCCATTACACGGCTCACATCAGCAATGCTACTCTTGGCAGCCATGGTGCCATAAGTGATGATTTGTGCTACCTGGTTTTTACCATATTTCTGCACTACATAGTCAATCACTTTCTGCCGACCATCATCATCAAAGTCGGTATCTATATCCGGCATACTCTTACGCTCCGGGTTTAGAAAACGCTCAAACAGCAGGTTGTATTTAATGGGATCTATATTGGTAATGCCGATGCAGTATGCCACCGCACTACCCGCTGCAGATCCACGGCCGGGGCCAATGAAAACGCCGATATCCCGGCCATGCCTGATAAAATCACTTACAATTAAAAAGTAACCTGCAAATCCCATCTTGCGAATCACCCCAAGCTCAAACTGCAGTCGCTCTTCGCTTTCAGGCGTTAATATTTTGTAGCGGTTGCGGGCACCTTCCCAGGTAAGATGTTCCAGGTATTCGTCCTGGCTCTTAAAATTGGCGGGCACTTCGAAGAAAGGTAATAGGATTTCTTTCTTAAGATCCAACAAATCAATTTTGCTTACGATCTCGTTGGTGTTATCAATGGCTTCCGGCAAGTCTTCAAAAACTTTGCTCATTTCTGCAGTTGTTTTTAGGAAGAACTGATCATTTGGAAATGCGAATCGTTTATTCCTCATGCTCACATCGTCATCCGTGAAATCACGCATGGCGGGCGTACTTTGCTTTTCGCCTGTGTTAATGCAAAGCAAAATGTCATGCGCATTAAAATCCTGCTGGTCTACGTAATGACTGTCGTTGCTGGCAATAACTTTTACGTTGTATTTTTTGGCAAACTTCAGCAGGATCTTATTTACCTTATCTTGCTCTGCCATCCCGTGACGTTGTAATTCTACATAATAATCTTCCTGGAAAATGTTGAGCCACCATTTAAATTCATTCTCGCCTTCTGCTTCGCCTTTTTTTAAAATGGCTTGTGGCACCAGGGCACCGAGGCAACATGTTGTTGCTATCAACCCCTCATGATATTTATGAATAAGCGTTTTATCAATTCGGGGATACTTGCTATACATGCCCTCTATATACCCCAGCGATGTTAGCTTTACCAGGTTCTTGTAGCCTTGTTCATTTTTAGCCAATAAAATTTGGTGATGGCGGGGATCACGCTCGTCTTTGCTAAACGTTTTTCGGGTGCGGTCCTGGGTAATGTAAAACTCGCAACCCACAATGGGCTTTACCTTAAGAGTGCCATCTGCATTTTTGTGGTTATAAGCTTCCTTCACAAATTCAAAAGCACCAAACATATTTCCATGATCGCTTATGGCAAGGGCGGGCATGCCATCTGCAATGGCTTTTTTATACAAATTTTTGATGGAGGCAGCACCGTCCAGTAGAGAAAATTGAGTGTGTACGTGTAAATGAGAGAATGTCATATCGGGTCTTGCTGCCTTTATTTTTTAAACTGGCAAATGAGTTTCTTAAGGTTGGTTAGAAGCGTCAAGGGGCTCAAGTACGTTGGGCATAAATGTATTTTAAACCGCCTAAAAAGGTTCTAAACA
>JAYTBG010000086.1:0-26969 GCA_043737055.1 Chitinophagaceae bacterium
GCAGCAGATCAGGCCTTCGAACCGGCAATATCCTTGGTAATTGCGGCGTATAACGAGCACGATATTATTGAACAGAAAATACAAAACTGCCTTGAAATAAACTATCCCAGGAGTAAACTGCATATTGTTTTTGTTGCAGATGGATCTAATGACGGCACCCCAGATGTGATTCGAAAATACCCCGAGGTTCAGCTGTTGTTCACGCCGGAACGCCTTGGCAAGGTAGCTGCAATAAACAGGGCCATGGTGTTTATAAAGACTCCTTTTGTTGTGTTCTGCGATGCTAACACTTTTTTAAATAAGGAATCTATAAAAGAGCTAGTAAAACACTACCAAGACGAGAAGATTGGAGCCGTTGCAGGAGAAAAAAAGGTAATAAATAACGCCGCTTTAGGCGATGCCGCTAGTTCCGGTGAGGGAATTTACTGGAAGTACGAATCGTTTTTAAAGGCTTTAGACTCTAAGTTCTTTACAGTAGTCGGTGCGGCGGGGGAACTTTTCTCCATTCGAACTAAACTTTTTTCCGCTGTACCTACCCATGTACTGCTCGATGATTTTATCATTTCAATGAACATCTGTAAAAAAGGTTATCGGGTTGTGTACGAGCCCAAAGCCTATGCATCAGAAAAACCTTCTTTTAGCATTAAAGAAGAACAAAAGCGTAAAATTCGAATCAGTGCAGGGGGTTTTCAGTCTGTTTTAATGCTTGCAGATTTGTTAAACATTTTTAAATACGGACGCCTCTCATTCCAATATATTTCACACAGGGTGCTGCGCTGGATAGTTTGCCCGGTATTATTGCCAATAATTTTTTTCAGCAATGTGGTCCTTTTTTTTGCCAGTGCTGATGCCGTGTACACAGCCATCTTAGTGGGGCAAATTGCATTTTACATAGCTGCGACTGTTGGCTATTACTACGCCTCAAAAAATATTAAGATCAAGGCGCTCTACATCCCATACTACTTTGTATTCATGAATTTTGCACTTTATCTGGGCTTAAAAAGGTTTTTAGGTAATCAGCAAAGTGTGTTATGGGACAAGGCAAAAAGAAAATAATTAATCAGCACTATTACACACTTAATTCTCTCGGTAAAAATAAATTCTTCTAAAAAATATTTTGTAGATTCAATTTTTTTAATACTTTTACCAAGCAGTTAACAACAACTGAACATCCGCACCATCCCAATTCCTATCAAAAACTACCAGAAATCCCCACCGAAGAGCCCATCTCTGATATCTAAATTTTAGTAGTAACCCTACTTCGAATAGCCGCCAATATATCCCAACTTATTCCTCTGATCAATTCTCATGCATTGGCATGCTGTTTTTTTGAAAACTAAATCAACGAACGTGGTAAAGAACGCTATTCTTACAATTGACGGCAACAATTCTATCAGCTACTTAATGAACTCAGTGCTAGGAAAAAAATATGCTGTGACTTCTGTAAAGTCATATACTGATGCAATAGGTCATTTACAAAATGATCTTAACAAAGACTTAATTATCTTGGATATCGCAGACTCCGAATCCGATAATTTTCAGCTACTGGAGCACATACATAGCAGTGCAATTCTACAGAATATTAGAACCATTGTAATTTCAAACTCCGATGACGAAACTTTGAAACATAAAACCTCCGAGCTCGGTGCTTCGTACTTTTTCACCAAACCTTTTGATCCGGAATACCTGTCCAATAAAGTGGAGGATCTTATAGATGCAAGTGGAAAAAAGCTTGTTAGAAAAAGAAATACTTTCAACCTGAATATTTTTTAAGCCAGTACTGGCCATTAATTCAAATTCTGTTGCTAACCATTATTTTTAAGATTTGAATTTGTTAACAGTAATGAATGTATATGCACAGTTCTAACCCACAGCAAGACACTCCTATTATCGCTGATCCCAAACAATTCAGCAATACCAATGTTTTTTTGTTTATCAGCATTAATGAAGGTACTCTGACAGATTACCTAAAACATTTTCCTGAGAGCTACATCCTCACTTCGCTTTCTGAGGCGCAGCAACACATTTGTGCCGAGAATCTCCCGGAACTAATTGTGCTTGATATACCCTTAAATCATCTTCAGCTCGTTGCCTTTAAGGTTTGGCTAACACTCAGTGGTCTCCCTAATATCCCGATCGTTTATAATGAGGGTGCTTTAAAAAGAGAAGATGTAAAACAGCTATTTGTACAAGGACTGGTAGACGATGTTGTGGACCTTCAAACCCGCTACACACGCCTCTCGTACAAAGCCGAATTTCTTCGCAAAATTAACCACAACAAGAATTCTCAAAGCGAGGAAAAGCATGTAAAGGAGAGTTTCGGATTCGCAAAGATATTTGTAATGCGCTCCATAGACATCCTGCTATCGTCTGCAGCGCTCCTGCTTTTGTCACCAGTGTTTATCCTGGTTGCATTGGTAATAAAAATAGAAAGTAAAGGCCCGGTATTTTATTCTTCCTTAAGAGCTGGTAAAGGTTTCAAAATATTCAACTTTTATAAATTTAGAACGATGGTGATGAACGCCGACAAAATTGTCGACGAGCTATCAGATCTAAACCTGTATGCTGGAGGGCCAAACAAACCACATTTTTTTAAAATAATCAATGACCCACGCATTACAAAAGTTGGTACTTTTTTACGTAACTCTAGTTTAGATGAGTTGCCGCAACTATTTAATGTCTTAAAAGGTGATATGAGTATTGTAGGCAACAGGCCATTACCTTTATACGAAGCCACTACTCTTACTACAAATGAATGGGCAGAAAGATTCATGGCTCCAGCAGGAATAACGGGACTTTGGCAGATTTCTAAAAGGGGCTGTGCAGAAATGAGTAATGAGGAGAGGGTCCTGCTTGACATTAACTATGCCCGACATAGATCATTAACAGGTGATCTGAAAATTTTGCTAAGAACGCCTTCTGCACTTATCCAAAAAACAAATGTTTAAATTTAAAGTCAGAATTAAATTTAAATGGCTTACACAACCCTGAACAGGCATCCTCTGGTATCCATCATTACTCTCAACTATAACCAGGCGGATACCACCTGCCAGTTTTTAATCAGCACAAAAAGACTCAGCTATCCAAATTATGAAATCCTTGTTTGCGACATGGATTCTGCTGAGGATCCTTCCTTCAAGATAGAGAGCCTACAAATACCTAACACAAAAGTACTGTTGAGTAAAGCAAACCTTGGCTTTGCCGGAGGTAACAACTGGGGCATGCGACAGGCAGCGGGAGAATATATTTTTATTGTGAACAACGATACTGAGGTTACGCCGCATTTGATTGAAAAACTAATTGAACCTTTTTCTCAGGATCCGGGCATTGGGGTGTGTTGTCCCAAAATAAAGTACTTCTTTCACCCCTCAATAATTCAGTATGCCGGTTTCAACAAAATGAATATGTTCACAGGCAGAACGACCTCAATCGGAGACAAAGAGGAAGATATCGGCCAACATAATATCAGCCGCTATACATTTGGCGCCCATGGTTGCGCCATGATGGTCAAGAAGGAAGTGATCAATAAAACGGGTATGTTCCCGGAATTATTTTTCCTGTATTACGAAGAATGGGACTGGAGCACCAGGATACAAAAAGCAGGATATAAAATTTACTACCAGGCAAATGCTGAGATATTTCATAAAGAATCCATATCTGTCGGTAAAGACAGCCCACTCAAAACCTACTATTTAACAAGGAACAGGATTTTATATGTCCGGCGAAACAGCAGTTGGTTTCAGTTGATGGTTTTCTACGTATTTTACTACCTGTTAGCAATACCAAAGGCCCTGATAACTTTTATCAAAAAGAAAGAGAAATTACACCTGCAAATGTTTATTAAAGGAATTGTTTGGAATTTAAAACACTCAAGCTTCTCCAAAACATAAACTATTAGCAGTTTCCAAATTAAGTATACTAATGAATATTGGGATAGAAATTCAACGCATTTTCCGGCCTAAAAAGCATGGCATGGAGATAGTCTCTATGGAAGTCATCCGTGAGCTGCAACAATTGGACAAAGACAACAAATATTTTCTGTTTTCAAAAAAAGATTTAGATGAAGGTTGCCTTAGCGCCTCGGATAATTTTTCAATTGACACCACAATAAATGGGAGCTACCCTGTATGGGAGCAAATAGGACTGCCCCGAAAAGTAAGTAATTTACAACTCGATTTTTTACACTGCACTTCTAACACTGCTCCCTTACTTTCCAGAATTCCAACAATTATCACAATCCATGATGTAATCTATATGGAGTCTGTAAGTTTTAAAGGATCAGCCTACCAAAATTTCGGGAATATCTACCGGCGACTAATTGTACCGAGAGTAGCAAAGAAAGCAACCATTATTTTGACTGTGTCAGAATATGAAAAACAGGTGATTGCAAAAACCCTGAACATCGCTGAGCACAAAATCCGGGTTATTTATAATGGCGTAAATCAGCAATTTAAAACTATCTCGGACACACATATTTTGCAAGAATTTGGAAGAAAATATAATTTACCCGAAAAGTTTATTCTTCATTTTGGAAACACTGCGCCAAAAAAAAATACCATTGGCGTACTTAAAGCATTTAAAATATTTGTGTCGCGCAACACACGCCCATTGCCACTTGTAATAACTGATTGTGAGCCCGGGCATATTGAAGAACTTTTAAAAACTATCAGTGCCCCTGAGTTAGCCAATCACATTGTTACCCCAGGGTATGTTCCTTTCAGCCTAATACCACAACTGTACAACCTGGCTACAATATTTTTGTATCCATCTCATAGGGAAAGTTTTGGAATGCCTGTAATAGAAGCGATGGCCTGCGGTGTGCCGGTAATCACTTCCGATAAATCTGCATTGCCCGAAATTGCGGGCGGAGCGGCTTGCCTGATTAATCCAGACAAACCGGAAGAAATTACAGATCAACTTGAACTCCTTTTGGCGAATAAAAATCTATACGAATCCATTAGAGAAAAAGGCTTTGTAAACGCAAACCGTTTCAGCTGGCGCAGTGCTGCTCTTAAAACACTTGAGGTTTATAATGAAATGAAAACAATCAAAGCCTAGCACCTTCACCCACATTCAATAAGCTTCAAATGCTGTCTTCAACCTTAAATATACTCTGGATCGGCTTTCAATGTTGTGTGGCCTTTGTGCTGGTTTTTCCTGTTATATCTTTTTTTATTTATGCGGCGAAAACAAAGAAAGTTGACCAAACTACAAGCCCCACCCTCAACGATTTTGCAGTAATAGTAACCGCATATAAAAATAGTGGCAACCTTATTAATGTCATTAATTCTATTTTAAGGATGAATTATGACAATTATGTTATTTATGTCGTAGCTGATGGTTGCCCGGACTTTAACCCAGGTTTTACTAACGAAAAACTAGTGATTCTTAAACCTGAAAAAGAATTTGCCAACCAGGTGAAATCGCACTTTTTTGCTATAGAAAACTTTAAACGCCATCATAATATTCTTACCATCATCGACAGCGATAATTTGGTATTGCCAAATTATCTGACAGCCTTAAACAAATATTTTAATCTCGGCTTTGAAGCAGTGCAAGGCGTTAGAAAGGCGAAAAATTTAGACACCCATTATGCTTGTATTGATGCAGTGAACGAACTCTATTATCTATTCTATGACCGAAAGATTCTCTTTAACATCGGATCTTCCAGCATGCTATCTGGCTCGGGCATGGCCTTTACAGTAGAGCTTTTTAAACAATGCCTAGGCAGTAGTAACAGTTCAGGAGCTGGCTTTGATAAGATCCTGCAAAAAGAAATTGTGCAGAAAGGTTATAGGATTGCTTTTGCCGAAGACGCCATTGTGCTTGATGAAAAAACGTCGAACCGAGAACAGATTGTAAAGCAAAGAGCCCGCTGGAATAATACCTGGTTTCGTTATTTAAGTTTTGGCTTCCAAATAATGTGGCAAGGCTTAACACAACTGAGCTCCAACCACCTCCTGTTTGGTTTTATTCTTACAAGGCCTCCCCTATTTTTGCTCTTAATTGGATGCTTCTTCATTTTTGTTGTAAACGTTTTCATCAGCACCACTGCCGCTATTATATGGATGGTTTTGTTTGGAGTCTTTATCGCCGGTTTTTTTCTTGCCCTTGCCAGGGGCGACACGGACATTCGCATATATAAATCACTGGTCCATATCCCAAAGTTTGTGTTGTTACAGGTACTATCGCTTGCTAGAACAAAAAAAGCAAATCAATATTCCGTAGCAACCGAGCATTCGTACAACCAGGAGATAGAAAAGATAACATAAATCGAAGGTCTTAGGGTATTACAGAAGGTTTCGTTGGCAGATAGAATTTTTTCTCTCTCAAACTTTTAATGGTACGCCATTTTTTATCCAATACCTGGCCCAGCAAAAGTAAATACAGTGGTTCTATCTCAAACCTAAAACGCATGTTTTCATAATGCTCCATGAGGGTGCTAACACAGAAAATATAAAGAAAAGTTAGTATGATAAAGAGGTTTACTGCAGAGATCCTTCCCGTGCGTTTTAGACCCAAAATCACAAACCCAAATGTAAGAACATACAAAATAATTTTTGGTAAGGCAGATACTACTAGTGCCACCCTTCGCTCTCCCTTATTATTCGCAAAATGGGTTAAATTAAAAGAATATGCAACATCGTAGAATTGTATTTTTTTAGATTGAGGCTCTGCAAATGGATAGCGTGTTGCAGGAGCAAAGAATATGACAGATGATTGCATTGCATTTTTTACAAATGGCCAAGGATTACTTTTTATGTAGGCTTTACTTGCATCGGCATATTTCTCGGATACCTCTATGTAGTTGATATGATTTTCGTTTACGTGGCTTCCATTTTTAAACTCACTCAACAGTTCATGATCATTTAGACCTGCGTATTTATTTTCTAAATTGCCAGATATAAACCTTTGATAACTTGAGATTTTTGAAAAGGGCTCTATAGACTCAATTTTGGTTGTGTCTGGAAAGGTATGGTCATGAAAAACGTTTCTAGCTAGGTTCATTCCCAACCAGGTAGAGGTAGTAAATTTTCCAAAAATCAAATAGTTTTTGAGATACCAGGAACCCGCTAACAAAACGCACATAACAGATGCAATTGTAAGCATCCTCAAGGAGAGCTTTTTATAATAAATGGTAGATACTACAGCTATCACGATAAGCCAACTAAGATTATACATGCTACGGGTGAGGCAGGCAACAGCGAGCGGTAGCATAAAGCCAAATGCAAATAAATAACTACGTTCCTTATCAAACCTGATGAGGCTGTAGCTACTAACCAGCACCAGCATTGTCATAAATGTTGTGTAAAACAATTCATTTTCAAGAATCATTGTTGCCGGACTCAGCAAATACAAAAGCGAAACAAAAAGAGGAATTTTAGGATGCGTTACTAGCAACTGTAAGGACTTACAGAGCAAGGTTACATTTATAATCGTTATCAGCCTAAACACATAAGGAAACACGGAAGCGGCCTCTGTACCAAATAGCTTAGTGATTCCGCCGAGAAAAAGATTAAAAACGGGTGGCTGTGTGTGGTTGTACCAAATACCATTAAGCAGATTATTTTCCAGACTATCGAGAGACAAATATTGCCAGTAAGTTGCAATGGCTGAATAGTCCATCTCAACCTTAAAAAAAGACAATATGATTCTCGAAATAAGAAACGAAGCAAGTAGTACCCATATATCCCAATCAAAAAATCGTTGCTTCATTTTAGTGGGGGTGGTTGTCAAGATATAAGTAACTATCTAAGATTACCCTCGGCTACTTTTTTAATTTGCGGGCATAAATATTGAATTCATCAATTTTGCCATATTCAAAATTTGCTATGTTGCTTAGCCCTCTTCTAATGTTATTTTCACCGCTAAATTTTTCCTCAATAATTAATACAACATTGTCAAAAGTGTTTAAGAACTGCGTTGCTCCTTGCAGCATCTCCAGTTCCATTCCCTCTACATCTATTTTGATTAAGATTTTGTCCGATGTATTTAAATTAAGAGAATCTACCTTGCTGTCTAACGAATTTATTTCGAACTTTTCCGTGTGCTCTCCGGGGGCTTCTACTCTTTTGTTGGCGCCTGGATTTACTTTGTTTAATTCAAAATATTCTGTTGAGTGCCTGGAACCCAGACCATAGTTGCAAGCCATAACATTGTGTTCTACCCCATTCAGTTTGATGTTTCTTTCAATCATCCTAAAGCTATGGCTCACTGGTTCAAATGCAATGCAACGCTTTCCTTTTTTACCCAGCCACACACTATATTCTCCTAAACAGGCTCCAATATCCAGAAATATATCAAAGTCTTCTTTCTCGATAAATCTCTTGATGTCTAGTTCGTATGCATAATTTACATATTGAAAGTCCAGAGACCCCGCACGGGTTTCGAACCGACCCATTCCACTGGCGATAACTTCTGCCTTTGCATAAGATTTACCAGAAGCCATATATAAAAAGGCATTCTTCAGAGCACGCAACTCTCCGAACTTGAGGTACTCCAATAAATATAAACTGTATACTTCAATACGATTAAACAAACGAGCCATAAGCCGATATATATAATTTAGTCAGAACCAGTCTTCTCAAATACAAACATGGGATATTCCCCTTTTAAGCCGCACTCCTCTGGATCTTTCTCCTCCATCTCGTATATTTTATCTAGAATGTTTTTTCCGGAAAAACCTTCATGCAAATAAACCTTCATAAATGGCACGCTGATAGAGCGCCAGCAAACTAATTTAAAAGGCATAGAAAGCTGCTTCTTAAAATATTCGTAATTGTGCGCATGAAAATAAAGCATTTTCATTGGCTCACCCTTGCCAGCAGCCCTGGAAAAAACACTCTTTGTTCTGTTTTTGATGAATTCATACCCTCTAAATGGGAGCAACGTTAAATTCATCCAGGGAGAATGCTTGTACCAATCATATACGACCACTCCCTTGCCGCCGCCCATCAATACCCTGTACAATTCGGTAATAGCTTTCACTTGCTCATCTTTTGGAATATGATATATGGTATTTAAAGAAACAAAGCCGTCTATCACATTGTCTTTAACGGGCAAATTGGTCATATCGCAGAGCAGACAAATAGCTTTGTCTCCAAGCTTGCGCTTGCACTCCATTAAACCTTGAAAGGAAAGATCTACGCAAATTCTGTATTGATAATTTTCTGAATACTGAAGGTACTCTTTAAATTGTAGAGCGCCAGAAGCAGCGTCCATCATATACTTACCGCTTGGGTTCAGATACCGGCTCACCCTTTGATGACACTTGTTTAAATAGTCCTGGGCAAAGGGCCTGAGATCTTCAAAGATATCTGCATCTTCGTAATCCCCTTTTTCGGTTGTGTGCCACCCACGGTTATCGTAAAAATTCTTAACGAGTTTCTTGTCATCGCTAAGGCTGTCTGCTATTATTTTCTCTGGTGCATCCACCAGGGCAAGATCAGGCAGAAGCAAAACGATACCCTCTACTATCGGATAAATGTAAGAGCGGTCCACTGTTGTTAACCCCTCTTTCAAAACCGTTTCCATAAGCTTACCATCCGCTTCCCACAATTGCTTACTTTCTATTTTTTGGTTGATAGCAGATAACTCTTCCTCAGATATCTTTCGCAAATCTTTACCGGTAACAGGACATTTTAGAATACTTATCCATTCCATCGACGGGTTAATTTTGGTTTCAATATTTTTCTAAATATATGCATTTATGGTCCTTTATATGTTAGCTCAATAAATTATTTTTATCCTTTACAAAATTGATAGAAAGAAGCCCTGTCTGCAATTTTAAGCAGATGCGGCGTAAAATTATGGTTGCGTGTTTTAATTTCTAAATGCGGCTGCAAAAATAAATTGCAGGGCAATAATGTAAAAATAAACAAGCTGTGAATTTCAAAAAAGACAGACATTTAGAAAAAATACCTATGTTTATAAAAGACTTAAAAACCAGCACTAGCAAACGGGCTATCCATCAAAGATAGCAGGGCCCTAAAATTATGTTTTAGAAAACTCCTTTCGTTCAATAGCAACACCGGCTATGTGTTCTTGACTTTTTAAATCTGCTTTTGCAAATCCAACATTTAAACAGGAAGCAAATAAATATTATGGGAATTTTGCGTTTTATTCTTGCCGTATCAGTTGTGCTATTTCACTCAAGCCCCGTTTTTGGGTTCGGTTTTGTAGGTGGCCAAACGGCCGTGCAAGCCTTCTATATTATCTCAGGTTTTTATATGACCTTGATTTTAAAAGAAAAATACATAGGCGCAAACCGGTCCTACAAATTATTTATAACAAATAGATTTTTACGCCTATACCCTATTTATTGGTTAGTGCTAATCCTTACTTTAATTTATGTATTTGCTGTAGCAGTGTATTCAGAAGGCTCCAATTATGGAGTGTTGAGTAATTTTCTAAAATACTATCACTCCATGGGCATTGGGAGTTTGGTCTTCCTTGCATTTGTGAATGCATTTCTTTTTTTGCAAGATGTTCTCTTTTTTTTAGGCCTTGATACGGCCACAGGACAATTTTTTTTCACAACAGATTTTCATAAGACTGATCCTTATGTGAACATGTTTTTGGTTGTACCCCAGGCGTGGACTATTGGAATGGAAATTACCTTCTACCTGATAGCTCCGTTCCTCGTAACAAAAAATTTGAAAATTATCTCTGCCTTGATACTGGCCTCATTGGTGCTTCGCCTGGTGTTGAGAAACTATGGCTTGGTTAATGATCCATGGTCCTACAGATTTTTTCCTACAGAGTTGTTGTTTTTTATGCTGGGCACTGTAGCCTACCACGCCTACCTCAAAATAAAGAGTTTCCAAATGAACCAGTTGTACTTAAAAATTATTTTCGGGGGACTGCTGGCTTTCACTGCATTTTTTAGCTTTATACCAGTACCTGCACGTTTTTTTGCTCTCAAGCACCCTTCCTACCTCGTGGTATTTTTTCTGTGCTTGCCGTTTGTTTTTTTGCTGTCAAAAAAATGGAAGAGAGATTCTAAAATTGGAGAGTTGTCCTACCCAATTTATATTTCACATATCTTGCTTTTGACCGGCTTGAATGATCTTGGAATCGTTCCTCAAAAGTATCTTGGCCTTGTGCTGACCATTATCACAGTCTTATTTTCGATAGTTCTAAATAAACTGGTAACAGATAAGATTGAAGGTATCAGGCAAAAGCGTTTGCTTCCAAAAGCTACCGTGTAAGGCACAGTCAATCATGTCGTTTCAATAAATCAACTATTGCAGGGTTTACAATATAAGTAGTGTCTGCATGCCTGGTCGAAGTAGCCGTATCAATAGACACTTTACCAAAGAAATGCATTTCATATTCTTTCTGATAAACACCGTTGGCCTGAGTTTTGGCAAAAAAAGATTTGTTGAAAGACGAGTAAAGCATAAAACCTGCTGATAGCATTCCCATTACAATATATACCAGGGCAACCAGCCTGCCAGCTATTTTCGTCCAGTTGAATCTCTCTAAGGGCGCTTGTAACACCGTCACCACCATAACAGGAAGAATAGGAACCCAAAAGCGGGGATCTGCAAACGGCCAGTTAAATAAAATGATACAGTAGAAAAATATATAGGCCTTTAGGTAAAAAGGGATGGCTTTGCTTCTGAAAAATGAAAAACTAAACCACGCAAATAGCAGCACTCCTACAATCACAAATAATGATGAGCCGATAGTTGATGGTAGCTTTTCGATGGCTTTGCCGGAAGGCATGTTGAGAAAAACTTCTCCCCATTCTGTAAAGTGCCACCCTAACCTGGTAAGAAAGGATGTTTCTTTTAAATGTGTGGTGAACACATTGAAATAGTGATAAAGTCCCAGTTGCCTTGCAAAAAGAATTACAGCAGCAACTATCAAAATAACAGCAGCACCTACAAGCAATTTGTTTTTCTTTAAAAATAGCATCATGGAATTCTTGTACTCCCAAACAAGGCCCACACCAATACCAGCAACCAATGAGATGCCGATGGTTCGTGTTTGAAGTGCTAACCAACTTAAAAATATTGCCAGCAACAAAAACAGCAGTTTTCTAGTTTGTGTATATTGATGAAAGTAATAGACACAAGCCATGGATAAAAACAGGTACTGCATTTCGGATAACGGATGCGTAACAAACTTTATAAAAAGCCAGTTGCAAAGCACTAGCACAAATAAAGAAATTGGTGAGATTGATTTATCAAAAACCTTATACAAAAACAGCAACCCCCCAAAGAGGTAGAGCGCATTTGTAAATACTATAGAAAAAGAATGCAGTATTCCGAGCTTGGAATACAAAAGCAATAGGGCAGTATATCCAAATGGAAAAAAGTCCTTTGCGGCATCCGAGTCTGGCGGACAGCCTAGCTCAAGACAGTCTTTTATGGCAAAGTACCTGATACTGTCGTAGTGGAGCCTTAGGGGTGTGAAACACAAAATAAAATAAAGGACGATCAGGAAGATCAAAAATATCTTCGATGCTACCAAACTAGCTCTATTTTTTGCTATTGGATCCCCTAATGCCATCATGATTTATTTCTTTAATTTTTATTGCCAACTGTAATTACTGATAGCCCTATTTTTCTCAATGTAAGCATGTCTAATATCCTGAAAAGAGGAACCAACTTATTAAATATAAACAACTGCCGGGCTGGCAATATCTTATGCTTTAAAACCCTACCAGAAAACCACCATCCTACAACTCCGGCGGCGTTAAAATAGCTGGTGTTGTTTCTTACAAAGCCTGCCTGTTTAAAAAGTTGTTGTAAAGTTGATCGTGTATACCTGCGGTAGTGGTGCAACCCTACATCAAACCCATTATAAAGCTGTTGAAACGCCGGGACCAACACAATAAGGCGGCCGTTTTCCCTTAAAAGTTTTTTGCAATTTACCAGGGCCTGTTGATGCGCTTCAATGTGCTCAATAGCATTAAGTGCGATAACGCAGTCAAACTTATTAAGTATATGCATATACTCTTGCTCGAAATTTAAATGAGCTATATCTACCTTTTTGACCCCGGCAAAAAATGGTTTCCCTTGAAATCTATTTTGGAGTGTAGAACAGTAGCCTTCCCGAATGTCGCTAGCCGTAATGGAGAAGCCGTCGTCCATCACATACTGTGTAATGTTTCCAATCCCACTGCCAATTTCAAAAATTTCTCCTTTCAGAAATGGCTTGATGGCATCATACATCCATCTATTGAATTGATGAGTTTGAGCAACTGCTTTTAAAGTATTATGTCCCTCCTCATCATGTTCTTTGTAAACGAATTTATAGCTGGTCATTCTACTTGTCCCAAATATTATATTTAAGTATGCACCAAAGTGCCCGCACTCCATCTCTCCAGCCAATCTTTTTGCCTTCCTCAAAAGTCCGCCCGTAATAGGAGATTCCAACTTCGTAAATGCGGGCGCCTTTTACCCTGGCTATCTTTGCAGTTACTTCAGGCTCAAAACCAAAGCGCCTTTCTTTCAGCTTAATACCCTGGATGAGTGGCGTACTAAACAGTTTGTAACAGGTTTCCATGTCGGTCAGGTTCAAATTGCCAAACATATTAGATAGCATTGTGAGAAATTTGTTGCCGATTGTATGCCAAAAGAACAAGACCCTATGAGCATTTCCGCCCATAAAACGAGAGCCATAAACTATATCAGCAGATCCATTCAGAACAGGCTTTAAAAGATCATTGTATTCAAAGGGATCATACTCCAAATCTGCATCCTGTATAATTAGATATTGTCCTGTAGCTTTCTTAATGCCCGTGTGCAAAGCTGCACCCTTGCCCATATTTATCTCATGCATAAAGTACTGTATGTCCAGGTGAGCGTGCAACCGGCGATAAGTCTCAATAGCGCCTTCAGTGTCATCTGTAGAACAATCATTTACTATGATGATTTCCTTTTGAATGTCATTCAGCAATTCGACCTTATCTATTTTATTTAGAATTAAATGAATTGTTTTTCCCTCGTTGTATACGGGTATTACTATAGAAAGTTTTGTAAAATGTTCCATAAGGGTTTCTAAAATGGTTGGTTGTTTTGGTATAATAAGAAGGGGTATTAATAAGATGAATTATAAAAATAGGTAAATGCTATTATAGATCATTAATTTACTGCTTAAAATAACAAATATGTCTTTATTTGCCAAAACAAGTAAGCCAGTCTCAAGATAGCCCCAACCATGTGCAGGCGTCTTTTGCATTGTAGTTTGATGCCTTATTTATGTTGCGACCTGTGATTGATTTTTTCTATTTATTTTTAAAGGCTTTCTGTCATAAGCAAATTCGCTAATTCAATAATATTAAACTTTGATCTCAAAATATAACAGTTCCCTTCAAAAAATTTTATTTTGGACCAGTGTCTTTGTAGCTGTACTTCTAACAGTAAGCAATTTTGGAGCTTTTCTGAACTCTGATACCTGGTGGATTCCCGCATTGCTTTCTCTTAGCTTTCCCCTGCTGTTTTGCCTGGATGCAATATTTTTTTGTGTATGGCTATTTATAAAGCCTGTGCGGAGTATCATTTTTGCTTTGCCCCTATTGTTCAGTATACCTTCTATGCTCAAAACATTTGCCTTCAATACCGCACCGTCCTTTCAAAATACGCCAGCCGCAGCCAGCTTGAGAGTTGTGACCTGGAACGTTGGCTTATTGAATCTAACAGCCAAAACTCCTACAATCGCTGAAAAAAACAATGCTGCCCTGTTGGCTGAGCTAAAAACATTAAATGCCGATGTTATCTGTCTGCAGGAGTTTTTCACCGCGGTAGTGCCTGGCACAGGTTATAATTTCCTCGATTCATTTTCTAAAACGCTAGGGTATCCATATTATTATTTCTCACGAGATATCCCCTACTTTTCTGGCCAGTTTTACAGCGGAAATATTATTTATAGCCGGCACAAAATAGTTGATAGCAGCTTCACACTTTTCTCTCCTCCACGCTCTGGAGGGTTATTGAGAACCGGTATTTTGTATAATAATGATACTATAGATATTTTTACGACCCGCCTTAGAAGCGTCAACTTTGGAAGCAATGAATATGAGACGATCGGAAAAATTAAAGATATTTCCGATCCTCAAATCGGTGCCACCACAAATATTTTTAAAAAATTAAGAATGGGCTATAAAGAGCGGAACGGGCAGCTCATTGCATCCACTACCGAGCTTAATGCCAGTAAACGACCCTTGCTTTGGGCCGGAGATTTAAATGATGTACCTACGGGCTATGCTTACGCCGCCCTGAGTAAGGATAGGCAAGATGTATGGTTAAAATGCGGGAACGGAATAGGAAGAACTTACAAATATATTTTTCCAACGCTTAGAATAGACTGCATTTTTGTTAGCAACTATTTTGTTATTGAGCAAGCGAAAAGAATTCTATCCCAAAGCAGCGACCACTATGGATTGGTGACAGATCTCAAAATAAAGAAGAAGCTGAATGATTAACCATCCAGCTTCTTCTTCCTTTGCTTAACAAACAATTATTCTTTTATAAAGGCTTGTGAGAGACTTGCTTCTTTGGTTATTACTTTCAGCACATATGCTGCCTTTTGTAAACTCACATTATGGTTCAGGGCATTGATGCCAGTTGCTAACACAACCGATTTGCTGTAGAGCACACGCCCTTGCATGTCTGCAAGAAGGATAGTGGCAGGTTTAACCCCGGAGCTTTTTATGAAGTAATTCATAACTTCCCCTTGGGCTCTTACTGAAAGTACCGCAATACTTCCGGCGTTAGTATTTTTAACGTTTACTGCAATAACCTTACTGTACGTAAACTGACCATCCTTATCAATCATTTTGAGACGATAATAATTTACTCCTGCCGTGGCAAAATGATCAGAATACTGATACTGATTTAAATTCGCAAAGCTACCCTTTGCATTAAGGGCTCCGGCCTTCTCGTAAACCTGGCTAGTGCCCAGCTTTTCAATCTCAAAATGGCTTGTGTTGGTTTCAGATGTTGTGGTCCATTGGAGCAATATATGGTCCCTTTTTTCACTAGCTTTAAAATCTAGCAGCGTGAGTGGCAGAACGGCGGCGGCGCCGTCGTTAATTATGACAGTATCTGTAGCTACGGCGCCAAGTGCATCTGTAACTGTCAGCTCAAAGTGGTAAACCCCCATGCTTAAACCGGTTACCATGGTTTGCGCTGCAGTTGCGTTTGCAAAAGTTCCACTTGCAGGGCCACTGATTTTCCTCCAATTAAAACTTATTGGATTTCCATCGGGGTCATTTCCATTACCTCTTAAATTGAAAGATGGAACTACTGTTGCTAAAACGCTGTCCCTGCCAGCGAAAGACTCGGGTGTGAGGTTGTTAGCCGCTGGTCTAACTTGCTTGAGCATCCAGGTGTATATGCTTTCTCCGTTTTCATTCCACGATGGATTATACCAATTATTCCAACAGCAGTGCCCGCCGGCATAGCGGTAGTACCGTGCTGATCCAAATTTATAATAGTTAGCAGTGTCCCTCATTTGATCCAGGTTTAAGGGGTCTGAAGTGCCTTCAAAGCCCCACCATTTACCACCTGCTATGCTATAATCTCTGAAGCTGCTTACTCCTGTTACCGGCACTCCACCGGCCATAACCACCATTGAGGCCAGGCGGCTCGTCATTTCGGGCTGGCCTGCACTCACATAAGTGCCCCATGTAGAGGCTCCCAGCGATAAACCTGTGCCATGAATTCTTTTTACGTCACATCTCCATCTGGCTAAAATAGAGTCTACTCTTCTATTGAGCACTGCTGCGCCCGGTCCCCAGGCATCCCGGGGCTGAAGACTGATCACAATGGGCTTTTCTACTTTGCCATTTACAGTAAACTGCATATTGTGACCTGCTGCAATAAATTTAGATGGCCCGTTTATCAAAAGTCTGCTCGCATCGGTACCCAACTCGCCAATACCAGGTAAAAAAATGATGACAGGGTAGCGCTTGCTTACACTGTCATTGTACTCATCAGGCAAATGAACATAGGCATTCCAACCATCAATGCTGGTAAGAAATTGTTGAGCTCGTAGTGTTTGGCTGCTAAAGAATGTGAGGAAAAGGAGTGCGAAAAGCATAATTCTCCCGTTTGGGCATAGATTAGATTTCATAAAATATTGGTGTTTGAGGTGATAAGCATTGGATACATTTCCAAATACTTTTTTAGTCATAGAATGTTCTATTTTATCCTAAAAAATATTCAGGCCTGCAACATTTAAATTAGATCTGGTTTAAGTCTCTTTGCTTTCAACCGGTTGGGCGGTCTCAATTAATAACGTGTATTTGTTAAAAATTATTTTGTCCCAATGGAATTTTTTTATGAAATCATGCATGCTCAAACTGCTTCTTTAAATGCACAGCTTGAGCGAAGCACTCAAACTGCTGCGTAACCTAAACCTTTGAAGGTTAAAGTGAAAATAATGGGCAATCGAAAACGGAAAATTTAAGAGAGGGTGGGGATTGGGAATTTGTTTGGACGGCAAATGTAGAGTTAAAATGTCGAGGCGAACAAAATATTTGTTTTTATTATATTATAACAAAAAACAGCGCTTTTTTATGAAAAAATACATGATGCCAGCCTTTAGGCTTAAAATATTTCCATTTCTTTTAGTTTTAAGTTCTTTTGGAGATACAAATTGCGGAATTTGCAAGCGGAAAAATTTCGACATTAAAAGTTTTCTTGGATAGTAACGCCGATTGCATGCGTTAGAATGATATGTAGCCTCCTTGAATATTTGCCTTTCAACTTAAAAAAGGAAATGATATTATAGGTGCCAGATTTTCCCCTCGGCCATTACTTCCTGGCTTTTTTCATCAAAAATAACTTTAGCACCCGTGTGCACGGCAGCATTTGTCATAATGGTGGCAATGGAATGGTAATATCCTGCTTCAACTGGTGCATTGGGTTGCTTGCGGCTGCGCACGCATTCCATAAAATTGCGCATGTGGTTACTTGTAAGTTGGTCAGCTCCTGTATTAGCGGAGGCTACTACTTTTTCGGCGATGTCCACGAGCTTAAACTCCGGTAAAAGGTTGGGTTGCATACTCATGGCAGTTGCATGATTTTCTCGAAGGCCACCCTTAGGTGAAACCATATTGGTGATCAGGTTTAGTTCTCCACCATTGGCATAGTAAATCTCCGATGGTTTCTCCTCTCCATTATGCATGCGGGAACCAAATGTTACCTGGAACCCTGTTGCAGGATCCTGCTCCGGCCCATATTCAAAGACAGCCGTGGTAGTATCCCAGTTGGTTCGTCCATCTTTCCATTTGTAAATACCCCCGTTGGCCACTACAGTTCTGGGATGACTGTAACCACTGAACCAATGCACCGTATCTATCTGGTGGCTCATCCACTGCCCGGGCATGCCAGATGAGTAAGGCCAAAATAATCTGTACTCGAGGTATTTTCTTGCGTCCCACTTTTCAAATGGGCGGTTTAGTAAGAAGCGTTTCCAATCTGTATCTTCTTCCTTACATTTTGCCACCAGGCCGGGCCTCCTCCAACGCCCCGGTTGGTTCACATTCCAGGTTAATTCTACCATGGTGATATCACCGAACTTTCCTGACTGAATATAATTTGCGGCAGCGGTATAATTACTGCCACTCCTTCGCTGCGATCCTACCTGCACAATGCACTTACTTGCTTTAATGGCCTTGAGTGCTGCACGGTTATCCTGCATTGTTTCTGCAAAAGGTTTTTCTACATACACATCTTTTCCTGCCTGCACGGCCTCTATGGCATGCAATGCATGTTGAAAATCTGCAGTGCTTATGATTACGCCATCCAGTTCTTTGATGCGGTATAGTTCCTCATTGTTTACACACGCTCGCACATCATGCCCCAATTTATCTTTCAAATATTGTTGGCCTTCCTCTCTACGTATTTTCCAAATGTCACTCACGGCAACAATATCAAAATTTAGTTCTTGCTGATGGTTTAAAAAACTAGGCAACAAGGTTTGGCGAAATCGGTCGGAAAAACCTACCACCCCTAACCGAATGCGGTCGTTGGCACCAATAATATTTCCATAACTCTTAGCGCTAAATCCCATTGCAGCAAAATACAGGGCACCTGTGGCCTTTGCAGAATGCTTGATAAATGAACGGCGTGATGTAGGCATGGTGATTATTTTATAAATGAGCAATCATTAAAAACTAACATCAGTTTTCCAAGGTTTATGAGGCCAGCATTCAAACGTTTTCTTTTTTAAAAAAAGGGTTCTTTTATCCTAATTTTTTTACAGCATACGAATTTTTATATTTTTAAACCACACTTCATCTCCATGATCCTGGAGCAGGATATGGCCTTGTGGCAATTCACCAAAACCAGGATATTTTGCGTACTTGCTGTAGGCAACCAATGCCTTCCAAACTTGTGTTCCACGAAGATATTCAACAGTGATTTTATCATTTAGATAATGGGTAACCTGGTTGCCTTTAACAACTATGGGGGCATTATTAAAATCTGACTTGCGAAAGAATTTCTCTCCTGGTGCAGGAATGAGGTCATAGAGTGAACCAAGTGTACGATTCCCTGCCATGCCTAACTTTGCGTCCGGATGCAAATTGTCATCCAAGATCTGAAACTCACAACCAATAGAAGAACCCTCTCCTTTATTGAGATCAGTATCTACAAAATATTTTATACCGCTATTAGCACTATCAGTAATTTTAAAGTCGACCGATAACTCAAAATCGCTGTACTTTTTTATGGTTACTATATCACCGCGGCTGGTAGATTCTCCTCCCCTCGCCTTTAAAACTTTCAGCACACCATTTTCAACCGCCCAACCTTTTTGAGGAAACGAATTCGACTTTGCTCCACGCCACCCCTCGGTTGTTTTACCATCCCATAAAAGTGTCCAGCCCTGCCTCTCCTCGGCGGCAGATATGCTGTTGTCATTACAATTTACCTGCAGTAGTTTTGGATTTGTCGGTTCAATATATCTACGGGGATTGTCTGTAAGAATTTTTATGTTTTTCCATTGGATTGTTTTGCCTTCATCTTCAGTTTTATAAATTTGATGCACCCGCAGCGCTATGAAGCCCGAGTTCGCTGTAGGCAAGTCATCTAGTATGCTTGCACATGCAGTTCCGTTCAACCATGTCTTTACGGTGTTACCGATCGCTTCAATACGAACATAATTCCAACTGCCGTTTTTTGCAGCCGGCTTAGCCAAATGATTTTTTTCCATAGTATACAGCCAACCCCTTCGTGCCTCATCGTAAATACCACCGCTCCACGCCCTTGAGGATGGATCAATTTCAAACTGATATCCGTGCACCCTGCCGTTATTAAAATCAGCAGTGCTCGCACTTCTAAACTGAATGCCGGAATTCAAGCCATCCTCTATTTTATATTCCAATTCCAGGATAAAGTCTCCATAAGTTTTTTCTGTAGCAAGAAACGTATTGGGCGTTTTAGATTTTGATATGCCGACAATAATGCCATCGTTTACAGAATACTCAGCTGAACCATTTAACTTTTTCCACCCGGTTAAATCTTTTCCGTTAAAAAGGTTTTCCCATTTTGGCTGTGCAATGGCGAGGCTACAAACAACGAACGACAATACCAGCAACGAAATCAATTTTCTAAACATTGTAATTTTTTGATGGTTCAAGATGACCGCCTGCCGGCCTTCGGTTATATCTTGAAGATAAGATTCATTCCAACCCACAGTTGGCTCATGAACAATTGATCTCTAAAATAATTTTTTTCAGGCGAAAGAACTAAAAAACAGCTTCCTGCAAAAACTCTTGGAAAATTCTTCTTGCCAAAGATTCAGCGGATCTTTCACTTTACAGTTGCTTCCAACAAAAGAGCTTAATTTCAACATGATAAAGGTTATCTGTCAACATCCGAAAGGGCAATAACTTTATTCTGAGCAATAACTGACAAAAACGCTAGTGCTGTACTTATAAACATATTGTACTAAATGGATTCTATCACACACTTGGCGCTCGGGGCATGCATGGGCGAAGCATTTGCCGGTAAAAAGTTGGGGAAGAAAGCTATGCTCTGGGGAGCCGTTGCGCAAAGTATTCCAGATATTGATTTTATTGCAGCCTTTTGGTTAGACATGACCTCTAATTTGTTAACCCACCGGGGCTTTACTCACTCTCTTTTATTCTGTGCGATAATTACGCCGATCATGGCGTGGCTGGCAGAAAAATGGCATCGCCCTCACAACATCTCTTTTAAAAAATGGTTGGTGTTTTTCGGTGCAGTTGTTTTCACACATATATTTCTAGATGCATTTAATAATTATGGCGTTGGCTGGTTTGAACCCTTTAGCCATCACCGTATATCGTTTAATGCCATATATGTAGCCGACCCATTCTTTTCTATCTGGAGCCTGCTTGCTTGCCTTGCACTGATCATATTGCGCCGCCAAAACGCACAAAGAAAAACCTGGTGGAAATTTGGCCTTGGTATGAGTATGATTTACTTGTCTTATACCATCGTAAATAAACTTAACACCAACGTGGAGGTAAGAGAAATACTGGAAAAACAACAGATCAGCCACAACAGATTTTTTACAACACCAGCGCCCTTGCAAAACTGGCTATGGTATGTGGTGGCTGGAAACGATACAGGATATTACGTGGGTTACCGCTCTCGTTTCGACAGCAAAAAGACGATGACCTTTGAATATTTTCCCCGCAGGGATAGTTTATTAAAAACAATTGCGGAAAGACCGGATGTGAAGAACCTAAAAAGATTTTCACAGGACTTTTATACAGTTGAATATTGGAAAGACACCCTTGTGTTTAATGATCTTCGCTTCGGGCAGGTAGTTGGCTGGGAAAATCCGCGGGGTAAGTTTGCCTTTTATTATTTTCTTCAATACCCTGATGAGAACATCCTGGCAGTGCAGCGTGGCCGATTCAGCGGATGGAACAGCAAAACAGCAAAATCATTTGTTGAAAGGGTAAAGGGTGATTAGGTATTTCGCTCTCACGTTTAAGGTTTAAGAGTTTAACGTTTTTTCAAGCCGTGGCCTTCCTTAATCCTTACAGCTTTGTCAATTCGTCATTTGACATTTGTGCTTTCGTCACTCGTAATTCGCAATTCGTCACCCAACATTCATCACTCATAACTCCTCAGTTACCCCTGCGTATTTTACAGGCAATTTTTTCCGTGTAAGAAATTTTAGCAGTTCAATTAAAAGAACGCTTACAATAGTTACTACCACAACAGCAAGCATGGAAGCAGACCCCAGTGCTGTAGTCTTAAAAATGGGTTGTAAAAATGGAACGTATACTATCAGGAGTTGAAGGCTAACAGTGAGCAGGATAGCCCCCCATAAAGATTTGTTTGCAAACAACCCGGCTGTGAATATAGAGCGATATGCAGACCGTACAGACAGGGCATTGCCGAGCTGAACAAAACACAGGGTTGTAAAAACTAGAGTATGTTGTGTTTTTACATCTAGTCCTTGCCTGATGCCCCACCATTGAATAAACAGGGATGCCAAACCAAGAATGACACCTGTCATCAATATTTTTTGTATCATGCCGCCGGCAAATAAATTCTCTTTTGGTGGGCGGGGTGGTAGCTTCATGATGTCTTTTTCTGCCGGCTCTGCAACCAGTGCCAGGCCAGGTAAGCCATCGGTAACAAGGTTGATCCAAAGTATTTGAATAGGCAGCAAAGGGATAGCAAAACCAAGCAGCGGTGCAAAAAATATCGTCAGTATTTCTCCCAGGTTGCAAGACAATACATACAAAATAAATTTGCGGATATTTTCGTAGATCCTTCGCCCCTCCTTCACCGCTTTTACAAGCGTGGCAAAATTATCATCCAGCAAAATCATGTCTGCGGCCTCCTTAGATACATCTGTACCGGTAATGCCCATAGCCACCCCAATATTGGCTTGCTTTAATGACGGTGCATCATTCACACCGTCACCTGTCATAGCCACAAATTCTCCGTTACCCTGCAACGCTTTTACAATATTTAACTTCTGCGCAGGCGACACCCTTGCATAAATTTTTGTGTTCTTCACCAGTTCGCTGAGTTCCTCGCCGGAAAGATTTTCCAAATCGGCACCTGTTTTTACAGCATCGTAACCAGCTTCTACCATACCTAGCCGCAACGCTATGGCCGTTGCTGTAAGGGGTTGATCACCGGTGATCATTACAGATTTTATACCGGCAGTTTTGCATTGACTTATTGCTTCTATCACTTCCTCTCTTGGCGGATCTATCATGGCCGCCATGCCGAGCAAATGCAAATCCTTTTCATCAGCCGCGGCAATGCTCCCGGGATCCTGGTCATACTCTTTGTAAGCAAAAAACAACACCCTCAACCCTTCGGATGCCCACTTGCGATTGATATCAAGCCATTGCTGAGCTTGCTCCTTGTAACTATTATCCAGTACCTCTGCCAGCTTCTTAGGCGCACCCTTTACAAAATGAATCCACTTGCCTCCATGTTCATGCAAAGTACTCATGCGCATTCTTTCAGAATCAAAAGGAATACTGGCCACATGAGGAAAATGTTTATCCGACACTTCTTTTGAATGTCCTTTGCCCACAGCATGATCAACCAAAGCAGTCTCGGTAGAGTCCCCCAGCAGCCCGTCTTCAGAAAAACGCACTTCGTTGTTCAGCATCATAGCATGACCTAATAGGTCTTCTTTTCCTTCTGCAGCCTGGAACTTTTCAACCGTCATCACATTCTGCGTGAGCGTTCCTGTTTTATCGCTGCATATATAAGTAACCGAACCCAGTGTTTCTACTGCTGGTAATTTTCGCATGAGGGCCTTTTGATTTACCATTCTCCTTGCCCCTTGTGCAAGTGCAATCGTAATAACTGCAGGCAGTGCCTCGGGCAGTGCAGCCACCGCCAGCGAGAGTGCGGTTAGAAACATTCCAAAAGCCTCTTCTCCCCGCCATAAACCTATGCCGAAAACCACTACGCAGATTACCAATACAATAACTGCCAGTTGTTTGCTAAAAACCGCCAGCCTTTTTTGTAGTGGTGTTTTTGGATTTTCTATTTTTAACATGCCGGCAATTTTGCCCAACTCTGTCTGCATGCCGGTGGCTGTTACAATATATTTCGCAGTGCCGTTACTCACAATAGTGCCTTTAAACACCATGTTAAGTTGGTCTCCGGGTACAAGGTTATCAGCAGGTAAGGTTGCGGTATTTTTTTCTATGGAATGGCTCTCGCCTGTAAGAGATGCTTCCTCTGTTTTAAAAGAACTTACGGTGAGCAGTCGTCCATCGGCAGGCACTATATCCCCTGCTTCCAACAAAACGATATCACCGGGAACGAGTTCTTTTGCTTCTATTTTTGAGTGATTGTTGCTACGTAACACAAGAGCAAACTGCGCAGACATTTTTTGCAACATACGCACTGATTTCTCGGCGTTGTATTCCTGCGAATAACCCATCCATGCATTACCTAAAATAATTGCTAGTATTACCATGGCATCAGTATGTTCCCCCACCACAAAAGAGATGATAGCTGCCAATACAAGAATGATGATCATCACATCTGTAAATTGGGAAAGGAGGATGGCCAGCCTACTCTTTTGTTTGGCTTCCTGCAGCATATTTTTGCCAAACTCTTTTTGCAGATTTTCCACAGCCTCTTTGCTCAAACCGCTTTGAGTGCTATTAAGTGCTTTTAAAACATCGTCACCGGAGAGTTGATAGAATGTCTGCATAGCGTGAATATGTTCGCTGTAAGGTAATTTATAATTATCGCCAAATCAGGCAGGAACTCCGCCCTTTTGTTAAGCATTTTGTACGCAGGTGTCCAAAAAAAGAAAAGAAAACTATCATGAGCCAAGGTATTTATCGCAACTATTTGCAGACTGTGTCAAAGTTGGTTTCAATATGGCTTACAAGACACCTACTTCTTGTATCAGAATAAGGATGGGTACTAAAGAAGTCATTGATAGCATTACGTTCTTCGCCCTTGGCCATCGCATCCCAAAAGCTGCGAATAGCGCATACATCGTACCCTAGTTTCCAGGAAAGGTCCAAGCCAAAATAATCTGCCTCTAACTCATTTTTACGATTGAAAGATCCTGTCAACAATTTTTTAATAATAAGGGCAGATTCTCCCCAGTCCCCAAAAAAACGGTTGCTTGCTTTTAGTTGCTTGATGGAGTTTTTGATATGCCCCTTTTCATTATGCCCAATTTCGTGTCCTATGATTGCATAGAGCTGATCGTCGCTGTTGCATTTGTTAAGCATTGCCTGGGTAATAAAGATCTTTCCGCCAACCGTGTAAGCGTTGATAGTTGCGGTGTCGTCCAGAAGATAAATTTTGTATCGAATGTCGGTGGGTTTTATCCTGATCGCTACCAGGTCATTCAGTATTTTATTGAGCTTTGGAATATCGGAGCTGGTGCTGTTGATCACAAAATTTTTATCCTTCACTGCTTCTATCAGGAAGGTATCCCCAAAGAGCATTTGTTCTTCATCTGAAACAGTGATGTTAAAGGTGGCCACTTTATTGAAAATCTTATCTGCCTTGCCCAGGATGTTGGAAATATCGCTCGTGTCTGTGTCCATACAGGCATAAGAGTATTTCATGTTTGCCGGAAGCTGCCTCCCTTTCCCGCTTGCATCAACAGTTTCTTTGTTAGCATTCTCGTTGCATGCTGCCAATAAAATCATTAAAGAGATTGCTACAATATTTTTCATAGTGAGTTTCTATTAAAAAGAATGCCACGTTTAGGTGAGCGCAAATTTTTTGTTATGATGTTTCCTGCAAAAAGCCAATACTTGCATCTACCACACTTTGCATAGCCGTTGGCAATTGACTGTCGTTGTATGGATGAAATCTTCCGAACACATGATCAGCATCTAGCCTAAACAAACGTGCACTGGGTTGACAATTCTGCAAGTCAATTGCATTATGCATCGGTACAGCTAAGTCGTTTGTACCATGGCATATCAGGACAGGCATACTAATTTTTTGCATGGCCTTTTTTATATTCAGCCTGTCCTGGTTGTTTATGTAATTTTCATAGAGTTGAAAGTACAAGGGTAATTGTTGTTTGGTCCTGTTGTTGGCATAAAATTGTACTCCGGTTTCTTTCCATTCTTTCATTCTGTCTTCCGGCCAGCTCCCCCATGGGGTTTTGCATTCGCTAATGGCGGCCCATGTTACTAATTTCTTAATACGCTCATCTTCTGCTGTAAACAAAATAGCAATTCCTCCACCCATGCTATGACCGATGAGATACACTTTTTCTGTGTCAACAAATTGTTGGTAGGTATTGGAATTATCGCATAGCCAGTCAGACACGCACTTTAGGTCTGTCAGCTGAATGGTATAGTTATTATTACCAAATGCATCCAGATTTGTGAACTCTTCCGGCGCTGCAAGCGTGGTGCCATTGTGAGAAAAATTGAACTTCACAAAAACAAATCCTGCGGCTACAAATTGATCGGCAATTAAATCGAAATTACCCCAATCTTTAAAACCATTAAAACCATGAGCATAGATGACCACAGGACGGTTAGCTGCAGCTTCATTAAAAAAGATATCCAATCCCATAGGTCTGCTATTGGCACCAGTGAGTTGTATATTTTTAATACGTTGCATGAGATGTGAGGATGAATTATTTAAATAAAGGGAGCCCTAAATACTCAAGACTCTTTTTTGCGGGCAGGACGGGACTCGAACCCGTCCCTACACTTGTGTAGGGATGACAGGATAGCATTCTACCCATTTGAGTATTCGTATTCCTTCAACCTATTTCTATCTGATTTGATCAAGGCAATCAGCCTTTGATAGTCATACTTTTTTAGTTTTTTTTCCGCTACTAAAGCCTCTTTCTTTGTATCAAAAATAAGAAGCCTAACCAGTTTCCATGGGATTTTTTTAGACGAATAGTTCATTTCGCCAGCATTATGCTGCGCCAGCCTTTTAATTGGGTTCTCAGTGAAGCCTTTGTAAAAAGTACTGTCAATTTCGCTTTGCAGGATGTAAACGTAGTATGCCATAAAACAAAAAAAG
>JAYTBG010000087.1:0-2119 GCA_043737055.1 Chitinophagaceae bacterium
AAAATTATCCTGTTAGTAAAGTAATATCCTCAAAGCAGTGGGCTTTAAATGTGGCAAATGTCAGCATGGATGAACAAACCAATTATCCTTTAAGTGTAAGTATCAGTAGTGCTGAAGAAATAAAGATCAGCTTTAACTATAATGAAGTATTGTTGGATGAAGTGTACGTAAGGGCCATCAGGCACCATTTTGAAAATGTTTTACTACAGGTAATAGAAAATGCAGATAGTAAGATAAGGGATATAAATTTTCTCACAATGGTCGAGCAGCACCAGTTGCTGTTTGAATTTAATGATACAACAGTTAATTATCCAAACGATAAAAGCGTTGTAGCGTTATTTGAAGAGCAGGTTGTTCAAACGCCGGATGCAATAGCAGTCGTTTTTGAAGATAAAAAATTTAGTTATCAGCAGCTGAATGAAAAGGCCAACCAGTTGGCTCATTACCTGCGAAGTAAAGGTGTAAAGGAAGAAACACTCGTGCCGGTCTGTATTGGTTCGGGCCTTGAAATGATAATCGGAATTTTGGGGGTATTAAAAGCCGGAGGTGCTTATGTTCCGATCGACCCGGAGTACCCGCAGGACAGGATCAGCTATATGCTCAACGATACTTCAGCAGCAATAGTAATAAGCAGTAGTGAGTGCAAATTAAAAGGCCTGCAGGGCAGTGTTGCAGAGGTGATAGAAATGGATACTGATTGGTCAGCCATAGCTGCCCTGCCTGTAGATAATTTACAAAAAGCTATTCAGCCAAATCACCTTGCTTACATCATTTATACTTCCGGTTCTACCGGCAAGCCTAAAGGGGTAATGATAGAACATGGCAGCATGGTAGATAAATTAATAACGGAATTCCGTTTGCTTAATGCCGGCAACAGCATTGTAACATCTTTAAATACCAATTATATATTCGATGCTTCGCTGCTCGAAATTTTCCTCCCCCTTATTGCAGGTGGCAGGATAGTGATTCCTTCAAAAGAAACAATTTTTTCCGCGGAGACCTTCGCAACTTTTTTATACAAAAATAATGTAACCATATTGCAGGGCACCCCGGCCTTTTTACAACATCTTTTAGCCGGGTTTAAAACGGATGGTAATATAGCAGCAGGAAAAAAATTAATCCAGTTATGCATAGGAGGTGAATCACTATCTAATGCATTGGTGAAAGAGGTAGCCGAAATATTACCGCATGTTAAACTAAATAATCATTACGGCCCTACAGAAGCGACCATTGATGCGATTGTGTATGAAGGGGTAAAAGAACTTGAAAAAAACATTATTGGCAGGCCGGTGGCCAACACGCAAATTTATATAACAGATGAGCATGGAAAATTAGTACCAAAGGGAGTAGCGGGAGAAATATGCATTGGCGGCGTCGTGCTGGCAAGGGGGTATTTAAACGACCCCGGATTAACCGCTGAAAAATTTATCGCAAATCCATTTAAACCTGGTGAAAGGCTATATAAATCCGGTGACCAGGGCAAATGGACTAACGAAGGGAATATTGAGTTTATTGGCAGAAAAGATGACCAGGTCAAAATACGCGGTAACAGAATCGAGTTGGGAGAAATAGAAGCGGTTTTGAATGGCCATGAGGATATTGACCAGGCTGTTGTTATGGTAAATGTACTCAGGGAAGAGAAAACTATACAAGCCTATCTGGTAACAAAAGCTCACCATGAAGAATTTCCACCATCTCCGGGACAGTACGGGGAACAAAACAATAATTTAAAACTCATCAGTAATGATGACGGCATCATTAAAAATGTTAGGGAATACCTGGCTGAAAGGTTACCTTCTTACATGATCCCAAATAATTTTTATCTTCTAAACAAAATTCCGCTAACCTCTACCGGAAAGATTGATAAAAAATCGCTGATATTTTCAGACAAAACTACTTTGGAGGGTTCTCTATATGAAGCTCCTCGTAATAATGCAGAAGAAAAACTAACAACTATCTGGAAGGAATTACTTAAGCTTGAAAAAATAGGTGTGCATGATAACTTCTTCGAATTAGGAGGACATTCTATATTAGCCATGCGTATAGTATCTGCAATCCGAAAAGAACTAAAAGTAGAACTGGCAATTAAAAGCCTTTTCGTTCATTCAACCATTGCATC
>JAYTBG010000088.1:0-5336 GCA_043737055.1 Chitinophagaceae bacterium
CTTTTCTTGCCTGTTGTGCAAGAAATGTACCCAGCCAATGAAGCGGTTGAACGTTACGAATTGGGTTATTTAGAAGATATTTTAGAAGGAAAATATAGACCTGGCCATTTCCAGGGAGTGTGTCAAATTGTAGACAAGCTGCTTAGCGTTACAAAACCGCATTGCCTTTTTATTGGCCAAAAAGATTACCAGCAATGCATGGTTATTCAAAAAATGATCAGTCTAAAAAAGCTGCCGGTAGCTCTACAAATTTGCGAGACACTTCGGGAACCCAATGGCCTTGCCATGAGTAGCCGAAACCTGCGACTGAGTGAAGAAGAAAAAAGTCAGGCAGCCGTTTTAATCCAAACACTTCGTACTATTGAGCGGGATCTAAAGCGTGGCAACGTGCAAAATTTGCTACAGGAGGCTCACAACTCATTAACCAGCGCTGGCTTTGAGGTGGATTATGTTGCCATAGCCTCCGCACAAAATCTCTTGACTGTTACAGACTGGGATGGAGAAGTCAAATGCGTGGCCCTCGTTGCGGCAACGCTTAATTCAGTAAGGCTAATAGATAATATTTTATTAAATTGAAACATTGGCGGTGAGGCTTATTTTGCAGCAGCACTGTAAAATTGTGATCAACTATGCGAAAGAAAATAATATCTATTATTCAATATGCACTTTTTTTGGGGGCGGGTATTTTCCTTGTATGGTGGCAGTTGAAATCAATGACAGCAGTAGAGAAAAAAGAATTTTACGCTGCTTTTTCAAATACTAATTATTGGCTGATGATCCCCGTGATAGGCATGAGTTTGCTCAGTCACCTCAGTCGCTCCATGCGCTGGCAATTGATGATGGAACCACTTGGCTACAAGCCTGCTTTAAAAAATGTATTTGCCGTTACCATGGTAGGCTACCTGGCCAACTCAGCTATACCCCGCCTTGGTGAAGTACTCAAATGCAGCTTGCTCGCCCGTTACGAAAAGCTCAAACTCGACAAGCTCTTTGGAATAGTATTGGTTGAAAGAACTTTCGACCTTGTGTGCTATGTCATCTTTATTGGCATCACTGTTTTGATTCAGATAAACCTTATCGGCGACTATGTTGGAGGCAAAATAAGTTTGATGTCTTCCTCTTCAGGCATACCCCTTTGGCTCAAAGGGATAATGGCGTTTACATTATTGATAGGAGGTTTTTTGCTGCTTCGCTTTCTTACCCAACGTTACCCACACAATAAAATTTTAGGGAAGCTAGATACATTTATCAAGGGTGTGATGGACGGTTTTAAAACCATTCTTAATTTAAAAAAGCGCTGGCAATTTATGGCGCACACCATTTTTATCTGGTCTATGTACCTTCTCCAGATATACGTCGGCTTTTATGCCATGGAAGGCACCTCTCATCTAAGTATGCAGGCGGCCTTCGCCGTGCTTTCTTTAGCAACGCTGGCTATGATCATTACACCAGGCGGCATCGGCTCTTTCCCTATTTTCGTAATGGAAACATTGCTGATTTATTCTGTTGCCTCGCCACTTGGCAAGGCCTTCGGCTGGCTCATATGGGGTGCCAACACATCTATTATTATAATTGTGGGCATCATTGCATTGTTGCTGTTGCCTTATTTCAACAAGCATTCAAAAGCTGCCGAAGCCCAGCCAGAAAGCATACCAGCAAACAATTGATGGCTGGCTTCAAAATTTAATATTGTCTTTTCATTGCTTCCAATAAATTTGTGAGTCACATTAACGTAAGAAAATAATTGCTTTGCACAAACGAAAAATAATTCCCCGGGATATTAGCTGGCTTTCCTTTAACAACCGGGTATTGCAAGAGGCGGCAGATGAAACGGTTCCATTGCGGGAACGGATTCGTTTCCTCGGAATATTCTCTAACAACCTTGATGAGTTTTTTCGAGTTAGGGTTGCCACTCTCAACCGAATGAAAGAGGTGGGCACCAGAGCTGTTATGCACCTGGAACTGCAACCCCAGGCTATATTAGATGAGATAGAGGAAAAGGTGCAAGTGCAACAGAAAGAGTTCGAACGCATTTGGAAAGAAATTCAAAGAGAACTTACGAGGCAGAAAATATTTCTGCTCAATGAAAGAAAACTATCCGTGCAGCAGCAAAAATTTGTGCTGGATTATTTTAATGAAGAAGTGAGAAGCTACATCGTTCCACTGATGATTGAAGACATTCAGAACTTCCCGGTATTAAACGACAAATCAATTTACCTGGCCTGCAGGTTGTCTCGCAAAGATAGAAGCGTGCCTCAACGTTTTGCGCTGGTGTCTGTTCCAACCCGGCACCTCAGCCGGTTTTTAATATTACCCTCCCGCACAGATGAGCAAAATATTATTTTGATTGAAGATGTCATCCGGTTTTGCCTGCCAAATATCTTTTCCTTTTTTAACTACGATCAATTTAGCGGTCATCTTATAAAAGTAACCAGGGATGCAGAGATTGATATTGACAATGATGTATCTACATCCATCATTCAAAAAATAGAGAAAGGCCTAAAAAGCAGGAGGCAAGGCAAACCAGTGCGTTTTGTGTTTGACAAAGACATAGATATTGCCCTGCTCACCTACCTCGTAAAGCGCATGGGGCTGTCATTAAAAGAAAATCTTGTGCCTGGCGGTCGAATCCACAATTTTAAAGACTTTATGGATTTTCCGGATGCTGTGCTATTGGGAAAAAGCAATCGTAAAAAACCTTTCACCCATGCACTTTTAAAAAATGCCGGAAGCGTAACCCAGGTGGTGTTTGAGAGAGATGTCCTGCTCCATTTTCCCTACCACTCTTTCGACAGCGTAATAGATCTTGTTAGAGAAGCCGCTATCGACCCGCATGTGGTGAGCATCAAAATTACCTGCTACCGACTGGCCGCCCGCAGCAAAGTAATTAACGCTTTAACCAATGCGGTGCGCAATGGAAAGCAGGTTACAGTAGTGCTGGAGCTCAGGGCTCGTTTCGATGAAGAGGCCAACCTCATGTGGAAAAGCCACCTGGAAGATGCAGGCGTTAAAGTGCTCATTGGCCTGCCCAACCAAAAAGTGCATGGCAAATTATGCCTCATCAAAAAAAGGGTTGATAATGTAACAACGCATTACGGTTTTGTGAGCACTGGTAATCTCAATGAGAAAACCGCAAGGGCTTATGGAGATCATTGCCTGCTCACCTCCGACCGAAAAATAATGGCTGACCTGAACCGGATATTCAGCTACCTGGAAAACCCAAAAACAAGAACGGGACTATTAAATGCATGCAAAACGCTTATGGTTTCGCCTACCGGTATGAGACGCCAATTATTGCAACTCATCAACCGTGAAATTAAAAATGCCAAACACAAAAAACCAGCTTCCATCGTTTTAAAAGTAAATTCCTTAAGCGATGAGCAACTCATATTAAAGCTAGAAGAAGCCGCCAAGGCAGGCGTAGAAGTGAAACTGCTCATACGGGGGATCTGCTGCATGTTTACAGAAAATAAAAAATTTAAAAAACCAGTACACGCCATCAGCATAGTAGATGAGTTCCTGGAGCATGCCCGGGTGATGATTTTTTTGAACAGTGGTGAAGAAAAAGTTTTTATCAGCTCAGCAGATTGGATGGTACGAAATATTGATCATCGTGTAGAAGCTGCATGCCCCATTCTTGAAAAAAATATTAAGAATGAAATTATCGATATCATCAATATACAACTTAGAGATAATGTGAAGGCAAGGGTTTTAAACAACGAATTAAATAACCAATACATCAATCCCCGGAACAAAGCCAAGGTAAGATCCCAGGTAGAAACTTACAATTATGTTTACAACAAAAAGTATAGTTGACCATCATGGCATGATTTTACTTTGTTTTATGGCGTAGGTGCTTTAGCGTAATTTAGCCATCAATCCTTTTTACAGAACTCAAACCAACTGAGCCATTGATACTCGCAGCTATTGATATAGGAAGTAACGCCGCCCGGTTACTCATTACAGAAGTGATAGAACAACCAAATGCCAAGCCTTTATTTAACAAACTAAATCTGGTAAGGGTACCGCTGCGCCTGGGTTTCGATGTATTTGAAACCCGTTACATTTCGCCAGTAAAAATTACCATGCTGCTAGATACGATGCTGGCGTTTAAACACCTGATGGAGGCCTACAAAGTTCAGGCAGTAAAAGCCTGCGCCACAAGTGCAATGAGAGATGCACTCAACTCAAAAGAAGTGTTGGATTTGGTTCTTGATAAAACTGCCATCCAAATAGAGATTATTACAGGCGACATGGAGGCTAACCTTGTTTACGAAAACCATGTGGCAGAAAATATGGACCTGGCAAATAGCTATATGTACATAGATGTTGGGGGCGGGAGCACAGAATTGTCCTTCTTCACAAATGGAATATTAAGATTTAAGAATTCATTCAACATCGGCACCATACGCATACTTAAAAACATGGTGACCGACTTGCATTGGGACGAGATGAAAAATGCCATCCGGGCTTTTACCACCGGGCAAAAGAAAGTAATTGCAATCGGGAGTGGTGGCAACATCAACAAAGTGTTTTCGCTTAGTAAAAAGAAAGATGGCAAACCACTTTCTCTTGAGTTGTTGAGAGACTACTGTAAAGAATTAGAAGCATTCCCACTGGAAGAGCGAATAACACGTTACAGCCTGCGAAGAGACCGTGCCGATGTAATAGTGCCCGCAATGTCTATCTACATTAATGCTATGAGATGGGCCAATGCAGATGAAATTTATGTGCCCAAAATAGGACTCGCTGATGGCTTGATAAAGCATCTTTGGGATGAGATGAAGGCGACTGCAGTAAAATAATACTTAGTAAATATTGGGTCTCTTGTAGGACAAGTACTTTGTCTGCAACATTAAGAAAGGATTTCATGAAACAGACCAGCGTTGTTCTTTTGTTATTCTTTAGCCGGCAGTGTTATTGCCAGGATACCTTTACCGGATTCAGCGAAAGCAAGAAGGTAAGATGGGCAGCTCATGTTACAGACACGGTACGTTTTAAAATTACCAATCTTAGTCTGCTGCTGAGACAAAAGTTGAATCAAGGTCTCATTAAGGCAGGGACGGTTGCATGGGACGAAACTATAAAAGTTAATAAGAATGTTTCTAAGGAAACTATTCAAAACAACATCGCACCGAATCAAACCAGCCAGTTGACCAATGAAAGCGGGGCTGTAATTGCAACAGTAAAGGAGGCGGAGGATCCTTTGCTATCCAGCAAATATTTTGATGATGACATAAAAGACCTGGTAGAGATTGCCCAGGTGCTGTATGTAACCCGTGGCAAACTAAAATCAGTTGTTACCTGGGTATCACCTAAATACTATGTTCATACCA
>JAYTBG010000089.1:0-2095 GCA_043737055.1 Chitinophagaceae bacterium
ATTTTCTAAAAATGCGAATGCCTGTGGATATAAGAACCCGCCAACCCTATGGCCTGCTTCATGGGGGTGCCAGTTGTGCACTCGCTGAGACCATTGGAAATATAGCTTCGCACCTGGTGATAGACCTTGCGAATTTCATGTGTGTGGGCCTTGAAATAAACGCCAATCATGTAAAAGCTGCCAGGGATGGCTGGGTTACCGCTACTAGCGTTCCGCTGCACCTCGGCTCCTCAACGCATGTTTGGGATGTAAAAATTACTGATGAGGAGCTTGACCTTGTGTGTGTGAGCAGGCTTACAGTCGCCATCCTCAGCAAGAAATAATATCAGGGTTCATCAAAGAACTTTTCAGTTATCTCCCTGATATTTTCGTAAGTATTGTTCATGGGCATTTTGATGTTACTTGTTTTAATCCACTTTGCTTCTGTAATACCTTCGGCAAGTTGAGGCACCAGGGACTGGCTTTTTTCATTGCAGGTAAAATAAAACCAATGGCTGGTTTTCAATATGTGCTTACCAAATTCGGTATAGGTATGATAGGTTTCCCCAATTTTCTTTTTTAAAACAAGCCCAGATATACCTGTTTCCTCTTTAATTTCCCGCTGGGCACAATCCGCTGCGCTTTCCTTCTTCTCCATTTTCCCTTTTGGCAAATCCCATTTACCCCTTCTAAAAATGAATAAAATTTCTTTCGTGTCATTTTGTACTATTCCACCCGCAGCCTCAATGCCTTTGAAATGCTTAAAAAAAGCTTTCTTTAGTTTTTCTAAATCCTGGCTCCAAATGATGCCGGCATGAAAACCTTCTTTTTTTATTTCGTGAAGCAATGCGTTAATGGCTGGCGTAGAAAGCTCATCTATAAATACTACTTCCGGGTGTTGCATCAGCTCCTTTAACCCGGCACTAATGGCATCGCACAGGTAGACTGGCTTTTCGTCAAAATAGATTTTTATTTGCATGATGACTCTTGTTTTTCACAGTAAAAATAGCCTATTGGATTTAGATTGTTTTGGTCAACCGTATCTTTGCACACTACCACCATGTTAAAATATTCCTTCTAAATGACTTCAAACGAAACTGCTGTAGCCGATAAATTGCTGCAGGTAAATGCTGTTCAACTCAACTTAGCCTCACCGTACACATGGGCCAGCGGTTGGAAAAGTCCGATTTACTGTGATAATAGAAAAGTGTTGTCGTTTCCCTACGTGAGGGACTTTATTAAAAGTGAACTCTGCAGTATTGTTTTCGAGAAATTTGGCGAGGCAGATGCCCTTGCAGGAGTAGCCACAGCGGGTATTGCATGGGGCGCCATGGCTGCGGATCAACTCAAGTTACCTTTTATGTACGTAAGACCAAAGCCTAAAGAGCATGGCTTGGGAAACCAAATAGAAGGCGCATATTCAGCCGGGCAGAAGGTATTGGTTATCGAAGATCTTATTTCTACCGGCAAAAGTAGCCTCCAGGTATGCGACGTTCTTAAGGGAGCTGGGGTAGCAGTTATTGGTATGGTATCCATTTTTAACTATGGCTTTCCCCAGGCAGAGCTGGCATTTAAGCAAGCAGCCATTCCCTACGTTTCATTAACAAGCTATGAAACTCTATTGAAGCTGGCGGTACAAAAGAGTATCGTACAGGAAGATGATTTAAAAAGTCTGTTAAATTGGAGCAACAACCCTGCAGATTGGAATGGATAAACGAGCTTTAAACTATAAAATCAAAAGATCATGAAAAAATACATGCAATTAGGCATTCTGGCTTTCATCGGAATGATGATGTCTGCTACTGCCCAACCTAAGCCCACTGCAAAGGCTGAGATAAAAACACCTACCATTCAATGCGACATGTGCAAAGGACGTATCGAAAAATACCTGATGCGCCAGGAAGGGGTGACAGGTGTGAAGGTAGATGTAAAGAAAAAAGTTACCGGCGTTAGCTGGATTAAAGACAGAACAAATATTGAAAACATAAAAGCTGCCATTGCAACTGTGGGGTACGATGCGGACGACGTGACCGCCGAGGAAAGTTCTTATAAAAAATTACCTCCCTGTTGCAAAAAGCCCGAGCCCGGCGCAATAACTCCCGCGAAGCATTAATTT
>JAYTBG010000090.1:0-5281 GCA_043737055.1 Chitinophagaceae bacterium
CAAATGCGTGCCGACCACGAGAGGGACATTTTGCAGAGGACTCAAAAAATAAACGAAGGCGAGAACCGTATTAAGCAAAAAGAACAAGCTTTAAATGCCAAAGAAGGCAATCTTGAAAAGCAACTAAAGGAAAATGAAGCTATAAAAGAAGCCATGAACAGGCAGATTGAAGTAGTGAACATTAAGCGTACAGAACTGGAAAAACACCAGGAAGAACATATTCGCCGGCTGGAAAAGGTTGCCGGCCTTTCTGCAGAAGATGCAAAGGCACAACTAATTGAGAGCCTTATACAAGAGGCCCGCAGCAAGGCGCTTACATTGCAACAAGAAATTATTGAAGATGCTAAATTGAAGGCCAACAAGGAAGCCCGCAAAATTGTCATCCAAAGCATTCAACGCACAGCAGCAGAAACGGCCATTGAAAATTCTATTACTGTTTTTAACCTGGAAAGCGACGAGATTAAAGGTTCTATTATAGGCCGGGAAGGCAGAAACATACGTGCTATTGAAGCGGCAACTGGTGTTGATCTTATTGTAGATGATACTCCGGAGGCCATTGTACTTTCCTCCTTCGATCCGCTTCGCAGGGAAATTGCCCGTTTATCTTTACAGCGCTTGGTTGCCGATGGCCGCATACACCCCGCCCGCATTGAGGAAGTAGTTGAAAAAACCAAACGTCAGTTAGATGACCAGGTAATGGAAATTGGTGAAAGGACGGTTATAGAACTCGGTGTTCACGGCCTTCACAAGGAGCTAGTAAGAATGGTGGGCCGTATGCGCTTCCGCTCTTCTTATGGTCAGAATTTGCTGATGCATAGTAGAGAAACTGCCAACCTTTGTGGTATCATGGCATCAGAACTAGGCATGAACCCCAAACTGGCAAAAAGAGCAGGTTTACTTCATGATATCGGTAAGGTACCCGATGAAGAAACTGAATTGAGCCATGCCCTACTCGGCGCAAAGCTGGCTGAAAAATATGGTGAGAACCCTGCGGTAGTGAATGCCATTGGAGCCCATCATGATGAAATGGAAATGCAATATGTAATTTCTCCCATTATACAGGCTTGCGATGCCATTAGCGGTGCAAGGCCAGGTGCAAGGCGGGAAATTATGCAGCAATACATTCAACGTATTAAGGATCTGGAAAACATGGCGCTGGCCTACAACGGTGTAGAAAAAGCTTATGCAATTCAGGCAGGTCGTGAACTAAGAGTAATAGTAGAGGCAGACAAGGTAAGTGATGCTGACAGCGACAAGCTAAGTTTTGAAATCGCTCAAAAGATTCAAACTGAAATGACGTTTCCAGGCCAGATAAAGGTGACGGTAATAAGAGAAAAACGTGCTATTAACATAGCCCGGTAAGGGTGGTTGACAGACGACGGTTGATAGATGATAGCTATTGCATTTGATAACCGTCGTCTATCCTAAAAACCATACCATCTGACATCTAACCTCTGTCATCTCTCATGAAACCGTGACAGAAAAAACTTTCTTACCACGGCATGGAAGTATGAACTTTTTGCCTACCTTCGCCCTCCGAAAAATAAATTTATATGAACGCAATAGATTTTGTTCATGAGCAGTTGACCACAAAACCAACGCTTCCGACATTCAAAGCAGGTGATAATATCACTGTTAACTACAAAATTGTAGAGGGCACTAAAGAACGTATACAAAGCTTTAAAGGCGATGTGATCAAACGCCAGGGGACAGGTGCAACAGCCTCTTTTACGGTACGTAAAATAAGTGATGGTGTGGGTGTTGAACGTTTGTTCCCCTCCTTTTCGCCAAACATTGAAAGCATTATTGTACATAAAGTAGGTCGTGTTCGTCGTGCAAAACTGTACTTCCAGCGAGAGAGAAGTGGCAAAAGTGCTCGTATTAAGGAAAAAAGACAAGCAGTGGCAAAGAAAGCCAAATGATAGAATTTTTAAAAAGAGCGGAATTTATTTTCCGCTCTTTTTCTTTTGGGCTAGAAGTTGTGGAAGTTTATTGGACAACTGAGCAAATGGATCCCAAAAATTTTTAACAGTATACCTGTACTGCAAGCCTGGCAATCACATTTTCCTTGCAGAAATGGCCTACCTTTATCTTTTTAAAACTAAAATTATGCTAGTAAACGTTCCCAACGCAACTCTACTGTTTTCACTGCCTGGTGGCGGTGAGTGGATCCTTATAATTTTGGTGGTGCTATTATTATTTGGAGGTAAAAAAATCCCTGAGCTGATGAGAGGTATTGGCAAAGGAATGCGGGAGTTTAATGACGCAAAATCTACTGTGAAAAGTGAAATTGAAGAAGGCATGAAAGAGAAGCCCGTTCCACCTGCAGCTACTGCACCAAAACAGGACATTGTTCAATAATTAATTCAACTAATCAAGTAGCCGAAGAATGGTTTGCAGTGCGTGGTAACACTTGTCTGCAAAACGTTCTTCGGCTTATTTTATGGGGTAACACTCCAAGGCCAAAACCATTACTAACTGATGTTTTCTTTCAGCACCATATCAAACTTTCATAATCAATTGCAACAGGGCGATGTTACTTGTGTAGCCGCCGTACAGTTTTATCTGAGCCAAATTGAGGAACAAAAAGAACTTAATGCGTTCGTAGAAGTTTACGCCAACGAGGCATTAGAAAAGGCGGCATCGTTAGATGCGGCCAGAAATGCCGGTGCACCGCTAAAGAAATTACATGGGGTGGTGATCGCAATCAAAGATGTAATTTGCTACGAGGGCCACGCTGTAACTGCAGCATCAGCTATCCTCAAAGACTTTAAGTCTCTCTACACCGCCACAGCCCTGCAATATTTATTAGATGAGGAAGCAATTGTTATAGGCAATTGCAACTGCGATGAATTTGCAATGGGAAGTACTAATGAGCATTCTATTTATGGAAAGGTTTTGAATGCACTTGATAAAGACAAAGTGCCGGGTGGTTCCTCCGGGGGTAGCGCAGTGGCAGTGCAGGCAGACATGTGTATGCTTAGCCTTGGAAGTGACACCGGAGGTTCCGTAAGGCAGCCAGCAGATTTTTGTGGGTTGATTGGGGTAAAGCCTTCTTATGGGCAAATATCAAGATATGGCCTGCTTGCCTATGCTTCCTCTTTTGACCAGATAGGAATTTTTGGGAAAGCTCTGGACGATGTGGCCTTGCTACTTTCCCTGATGTGTAAAACCGATATCAGAGATAGTACCATGGCTGCGCAGGGGGCGCAAGACTTGTTCCCTTTAGACGAAGCCATTGAAAGAAAATTCCGGTACTGTTATTTTCCTGAGGCAATGATGCACCCATCTCTGGACGAAGAAATACAAGAGCAGATTTTGAGTACTATTCAACAATTAAGAAAAGCCGGACACACTGTAGACGAAGTGAGCCTGGACCTGTTAAACCATGTTGTACCTGCCTACTATGTGCTTACTACAGCAGAAGCAAGCAGTAATCTTTCCAGGTATGACGGGGTACGATATGGTCATCAAAGCCAACTGCCTTCAAATAACCTTTCCCATTTTTACTTTAACAACAGAACGGAAGGTTTTGGGATGGAAGTAAAACGACGCATTATGCTGGGAACCTTTGTGCTAAGCACCGGATACTATGATGCGTATTATAGCAAAGCTCAAAAAATAAGGGCCATGCTGGTACAAAAAATGGATATTATTTTTGGCAACTATGACGCTATCTTAATGCCTACCTGCACACAAACTGCCTTTGAACTGGGGCAAAACCAAACGGATCCCATTGCTATGTACATGGCTGATATTTATACCGTTTTAGCCAACCTTACAGGACTTGCAGCCATTTCTTTGCCGTTGTTTTCACACAGTAATAACATGCCCTTTGGCCTGCAGGTTATGGTCAACAAGGGGGATGAATTAACTTTGTTGAACATTTCAAAATTGCTGCTTGAGCAATTCAACAAAAAAGGAATTCCTGATTTATGAAAAGAATGTTGCAGATATTGATGTTAGTCTCGCTGGTAGCTTTGCAGCTAACCAGCAAGGCGCAGCAAATTCCTGCATCAGAGATTATGCTGCCAAAAGACAGCAGCATGCAGGATACCACCGAAACCCTTGTAATTATTGATGAAATCATAAGAACTAAAAAGGCACCAGAGAAAGATAAGGTCCAGTATTTCAGTACCCTCACCCGTTATGGTTTTAAGGATCTTTTTTCCAAATATCAGTACAATACCAAATTGCCCTACAGCAGCCAGGTAAACCCGCAGGCGGAGACGTACATGCAGGGGTATTTGCGAAGTCATACTAAAAGCCTTACGGGAATGAAGACCTGGGGCACTCCTTATTTCAACCTTATTGATAATATTTTTGCGCAATACGGACTGCCGAAGGAATTAAAATACCTGGCCGTAATAGAAAGTAACCTCAGTGCAAGTGCTACCAGTTGGGTAGGTGCAGGGGGGCCATGGCAATTTATGCCTTACACCGCCCGGGAGTATGGCCTGGTAGTAAATGGTAGTTTCGACGAAAGAAGGGATTATCATAAAAGCACGCACGCTGCAGCAAGATACTTACTCACCCTTTATAAGCAAATGAATAAGGACTGGCTGCTTGTTATAGCTGCCTACAATGGCGGGCCGGGTAGAGTGTATAGCGCAATGAAAAGAAGCGGCAGCAAAAATTTCTGGAGCCTGCAATATTACCTGCCGGAAGAAAGCCGGAATCATGTAAAGAAATTCATAGCTACTCATTATATTATGGAAGGTGCGGGGAGTAGCGGTAATAGCGCAGCCTTTAATGCAGGTATGATCAGCTATGGCGGAGGTAATGTTGTTGCAAGCAACCCTTACAATACTAAAACAGGATTGTCTGTTGCAGAAACGGATCTTGCTGAAACCCAAAATATTTCTGGTAAATACAATTCTGTAGTGATTGCTAAAAATATCATGATGGACATTGCGACCTTCAACAGATACAACCCCCGGTTTGACGTATTGCTCAATTCTAACGGACAATTTGAACTGATTTTACCGGCAGATAAAATGCAGCTTTTCCTGGCTAATAAATACCAGATTTTAAATGAGTGTGTGCAACTCCTGCTTGGGGATAACAACATCCCTAACAACAAAACCCTTTATCCCGCCCGGTACAATAGGAAGGGGAGAAAGAGTTCTTAGCTGGACAGTGGCCGAAATGTTACTCTGCATTTTTTATTCCTAACACCCTTACAATGGCTTCGGCCTTTAATAAAGTTTCCTCGTATTCATCAGAAGAATTGCTGGCAAATGTTATAGCGCTCCCCACAGAGAATGACAGTTTTCGCATA
>JAYTBG010000091.1:0-5280 GCA_043737055.1 Chitinophagaceae bacterium
TATCGGGAGAGTCCAGTTGTATAATTTTGCCCTCGTCCATAATGGCAATCCGATCGCAGAGTTGCTCGGCTTCGTCCATATAATGAGTGGTTAAAATAACGGTGGCTCCATTGTCTCTTATCTCTTTGATTAGTTCCCAGAGATTTCTGCGGGCCTGCGGGTCAAGCCCGGTCGTCGGTTCATCCAGGAAAACGATTTTAGGCTGGTTGATAAGTGTAGTTGCAATAGAAAAACGCTGTCGCTGACCGCCGCTAAGCTCCTTACTTTTATTCTTAGCCTTATCCTGCAGGTTTACTTTTTTTAGAAGTTCCATTGGGTTTACTTCTTTATTATAAAGGCCCCCAAACAAATGTATTAGTTCAACCAGGTTTAAACCGGGGTAAAAACCAGAGGATTGCAATTGCACTCCAATGATCTTTTTAATATCATTTGCTTGTTTGTCGAGGTCAAGTCCGTCTACAAATACTTGTCCGCCTGTTTTGATGCGAAGGGTTTCCATGATCTCCAACGTGGTAGACTTACCGGCGCCATTAGGCCCAAGCAGCCCAAAAATCTCACCTTCATACACATCAAAAGAAATATTCTTCACGGCCTGGAAGGCGCCGTAATTTTTTGAAAGATTCTTTACAGAAATAATGGTCTTCACGATCGTCTTTTTTTAAATAATTTGTTGATAAACCTGCTAATATGATAAGAATGCAAAGTTCTGATTGCAAACCGGAAAAAAACAAATGTGTAAAAATGTTTTTGTTTAGGATGCAATGCCAATTTGTTTATAGAAGCAACTCCATCATCACATCAGCCGTAACATAATGCGCATCGTGCACGGGGATATGTTTAAATCCATATTTTTCATACAATCCGATAGCAGTTTTTAATTGGCTGTTAGATTGTAAGTAAACCCGTTTTGCCCCAAATACTTTTGCTTGCTGCAGGCAGGCTTCCATCAGCATCTTACTTATACCCTTTCCCTTGTAAGCGTCCACTACCCCCATCTTTACTAACTCATATTGTATGGGGGTTTCTTTCATGAGTGCCGCCGTACCTACCACTACTCCTTCGCTTTTGGCTAAAAAGATAGCCCCACCTTTGTCAATAATTTCACCCTGCGGGTCGTTCAACACTAGTAAATCTGGTGCCTCTGTGAGCCCATATTTATCCAGCCATTCGAGATTTATGGTTCTAAAATCTGCAGCATCTTCTTGCCGGAAGGCAACAATAGATATTTCTTGTTCGTTCATCCCTTACTCATTTATATAGGTTTCCAGTTCTTCCATCATCCTAATACTGCCTACAAAAAAGGGTGTGCGCTCATGCAGGCTTTTTGGCACAATGTCTAATATGCGCTTCACCCCATCGGTAGATTTGCCGCCAGCTACTTCTACAATAAAAGCAAAGGGATTGCACTCATACATCAGGCGTAGCTTTCCCTGCGGCCGATCTATTGTGCCCGGGTACATGAAGATGCCACCCTTGATGAGATTGCGATGCACATCGCTTACCATACTGCCTATGTAGCGTTGCGTGTAGGGGCCACCGTTGGTTTTGTCTTTTTTCTGGCAAACGTTTATGTAATGCCGCACCTTTTCTTCGTATTGAAAAAAGTTACCGTGATTGACAGAATACATTTTTCCAATCTCAGGGCATTTAATATCGGGATGGCTAAGGGTAAATTCTCCGATGGATTGATCTAAGGTAAACCCATTTACACCTCTGCGGGTTGCATACACCAACATAGTAGAAGAACCATAAATAACATACCCCGCTGCAACTTGCTTGTTGCCTGCCTGCAAGAAATCTGCTTCAGTTGCGGGCTTTCCCAATTCACTCACCCTTTTAAATACGCTAAAGATGGTGCCGATAGAAACATTCACATCAATATTGCTGCTCCCATCCAGCGGATCGAACAGGCACACATATTTAGATTTATTACTGATCTCGTCGTCAAACACTACGATATCATCTAATTCTTCGCTACCAATGCCGGCACAACTCACTCCATGACGCAAAACGCCTACCATTTGGTTGTTTGCAAATATGTCGAGCTTCTTTACCTCCTCACCCTGCACATTCATGGTGCCGGCATCACCCAATATGTCAACCAGGCCGGCCTTATTAACTTCTACGTTTATTCGTTTTGCAGCCAGGCCAATATCTCGTAATAAATTAGATAACTCCCCGGTTGCCAGCGGAAAGTCCCGCAATTGCTGAAGCGTAAATTCATCCAGCGTTTGTACTTTTCTATTGATGGCCATAAAACAATTTCAATTTTACCTATTAGCAATTAATTTGCAGCTCAAAAGTAAGGGGATTAAAAGGTTTTACTTCAGGAGGATGCCCACCGTACTTTTTACTAAACTATTACAGATGGTCAGATGGTAACCTTTCTTAAAGGCATCTCCCGGTCTTGCAAAATAGAATAACACAATTAAAAAAGATGAAAGTATTTAAATTCGGAGGTGCCAGCATCAACGGTGTTGAAAAAATAAAGAATGTAGGTTCCATTATACAATCACAGGGCGATGATAAATTGCTGATAGTGGTTTCTGCAATGGGCAAAACTACCAATGCGCTTGAAAAAATTGTAGATGCTTTTTTTGAAGGAAGGAGGGAAGCTGCACTGCAATTATTTGAGCAGTTAAAGGACAGCCATCTTAGCATGTTAAAATTCCTGGTAACCGTTCAATGGCGCCAGGCAGAAAGCCAACTAAAAGATTTTTTCACAGAAATAGAATGGCTGCTTCACGATAAGCCGGTTCGCACCTATGACTATTATTACGACCAGGTAGTATGTTGTGGCGAGCTTTTTAGCAGCAGTATGTTGGCCAATTATTTATCGGAAGAAAAAATAAAAACTGCCTGGGTAGATGTACGGGACGTTGTGAGAACAGATAATAATTTTAGAGACTCAGGGGTAGACTGGCTCATTACTGGCCAAAATATACAGGAAAGGATTTTGCCTCTTTTTAACGATGTAGACGTAGTGATAACCCAGGGCTTTATAGGTGCAACTGACGAGAATGAAAGCACTACGCTGGGCCGAGAAGGTAGCGATTATTCTGCTGCTATTTTTGCCAACCTCCTTGGCGCAGAATCAGTGACTATTTGGAAAGATGTAGAGGCAGTGATGAGTGCCGACCCACGAAAGTTTGAAGATGCCGTCAACATTTACGAGCTCAGTTACACCGAGGTTATAGAGATGGCGTATTACGGGGCACAAGTTATTCATCCAAAAACTATAAAGCCTTTACAGAACAAAGGCATACCGTTGCTGGTAAAAAACTTTACGAATCCATCTCTCCCCGGCACGATAATAAGCAATAAAAGTGCGAAGCATTTACCCCCGGTAATTGTTTACAAAGAAAACCAGGTAATGATTCAATTTAGAAGCAAAGATTTTTCTTTTGTAGAAGACAAGCCCGTAGAAGATTTACATTTATTATTTGAGAAAGCAAAAGTAAAACCGAACCTGTCTCAAAACACCGCTATTTCTTTGCTGTGTTGTTTTGACGAACACCCTGATAAAATTAATGCACTCGCCGCTGAAGCATCTGTGTTATTCGATGTTGAGCTGGAACGAAACCTTTCGCTGCTCACCATTCGGCACTACGACGAGGCAAGCATACAAAAGCTTACTGCCAACAGAGTTATTGTATTGGAACAAAGAACGCCGATTACCCTGCAAGTGCTTATGCGATAAACAACAAGATGGAAATTTACATCCGAAGACCAAATACTGGCATTAAAAAGCGCTGCCTAAAATAGCGGCGTTAAAATAATGGGCGGTGCCGGGTAATCAATTAAAAACATATTCACCTTTCTGGTTCACCATCACTATGGGCAATTTCTTTTTCAATTCAAAATAATCGAAGGCGGCTTTTATGTTGTTGTTGAAAGCCTGCAAAGCCACATTGTCCTTGGTGATAGTGCTCAGGTAGTCTGCAGATTTTTTTACGTTATAACGAATGGGGAACACATGCACCGGAATAAAATCCTGCATAGCCCTGTCTTTTACAGCACTGGCAATAACGAACACTTCTTCCATGGGCATATCCATCAAGGGAATGCAGCCCGTTGAAACACAATTACCATGAATATAGATATTGCCACCCGGTCTTACTTCATCACTTAAAATCCTGTCAGATGAGTTTGGGTAGTTGAGGCCGAGTGAAAGATGATAATTGCTATTAGGATTAAATTCATTGATGTAATAAAAACCCTCGGGCACCTGGTAATCGCCTTCCATTCTTTTAGGACCCATGGTGCCGCTTTGCATACAGACTTTGTACGTCTTAAATAATTTAAAGGGTTCTTTAGAGTTCCCCTTTACCCAAATTTCGAGTTGACGGTCGTACTTAAAAGACCTTACATACATTTCGGCCGGGGGCCAAATGAGGTTTTGTTTTTCGAATTGCTTCTTTACGGAGTCTGCAGTACGATTGTATACCTCTGCAACTTTTCCGGAAACTTTCCTCATCTCCGGCGAGGCCGGTTGAGCAGCTACAAAATGAAAGGAAAGAAGAAAAATGAAAGAAACTAAAAGATGTAAAACCGTTTTTTGCATGGAGGTTTATTGTAGTATAATACTCTAAACGTGAAAATAGAAAATTTATTGAGATATATGCTGTTAAAAAAGCAATTAAAAGCTCGCTATTACTGCATTGCCCTGATGCTTTATCAGTAGAAGGATGAAGATTTCCTATAAATTTCCCCTTGCATCCTGCTCCCGTTCAAGGGCCTCAAAGAGCGCTTTAAAATTGCCCTTCCCAAAACTTTTAGCTCCCTTGCGCTGAATGATCTCGAAGAATACGGTTGGTCTGTCTTCGAGCGGCTTGCTAAAAATCTGCAGCAAGTACCCCTCGTCATCTTTATCAATCAGGATTCCGAGCTCTTGAAGAGGAGCCAATTCTTCATCAATCTTCCCCACCCTATCCAGCACATCAGTGTAATAGCTGGCTGGAATTTTTAGAAATTCAATACCCCGTTTTTGCAATTCGGTTACTGTTTTTACAATATCATCTGTTGCTATGGCTACATGCTGAACACCTTCGCCATTATAAAAATCGAGATACTCTTCTACCTGGCTTTTCTTTTTTGCCTCGGCGGGTTCGTTTATCGGGAATTTTACAAAACCATTTCCGTTGCTCATCACTTTACTCATGAGCGCACTGTATTCTGTAGAAATATCGTTGTCATCAAAACTTAGAATATTTTTAAAACCCATCACATCTTCATAAAATTTCACCCATGGGTTCATCTGATTCCATCCTACATTGCCTA
>JAYTBG010000092.1:0-2090 GCA_043737055.1 Chitinophagaceae bacterium
TCTTCTCCCATGCCAAGCAATACAAGATCAAATGGATTTTTAGCAGTGATGTATTTTCTAATTTGTGTTTCGTACAGAGTAGCAGACTGTATGGGAGTAATTTTTAAAACAGGAACAGCCAATATATTTTTTTTTGGTATAGGCACGTGGCTTAACAAAATATCCATAGCCATTTTATAATTGCTATCCTCATGCGTAGGAGCTACAAAACGCTCATCTCCAAAAGCAACTACCACATGCTTCCAGGGTATGTTGTTTTTATAAGGAGGCTGTGCCAGCAATTCAAATAAAATTTTAGGAGTACTGCCGCCAGAAAGGGCCAGCGTAAATTTCCCTTTCTTTTGTACGGCTAAGTTGCTTTCCAAAACAATTAAATGGGCGGCTGCATGCGCCAGTTGCAAAGCATCTGGCCACACAGTTTTAATAGTAACAGGTTTGTTTGCCATTTTATTTTTGTGTTTCGGGTAACAATATCCATTCTTTAGAAAAAGGCTTCAGCAGGTCGTTGGCTGCTGAAGGCCCCCAACTACCTGCCTTGTATTTGTGCAACATTTTTTTGGGATTTCTTTTCCAGGCATTTAATATCGGCATCACCACTTCCCAGGCCGCTTCTACCTGGTCGCTCCGCATAAATAAACTTGCATCGCCTTCTATGGCATCCAGCAGCAATGCTTCGTATGCTTCAGGGCTTGGTTCTGTGTAAGAATCTTTGTATGTAAAATCCATTTCTACGGGTTTCAATTTCATTTGCACGCCGGGTACTTTACTTTCAAAAAGCAAACTTATTTTTTGCTCAGGCTGTATGCTAATAATAAGCCTGTTGGGAACAATGTCATTCGCAAAAATTTTATATGGAGAAGGTTTAAATTGTATGACGATAACAGAACTTTGCCTGGGAAGTGCTTTGCCCGTACGCAAAAAGAAAGGCACGCCTTTCCATCTTGGGTTATCTATAAAAAATTTAGCGGCCACATAGGTTTCTGTGGCAGAACCCTTGGCTACAAGATCTTCCTGCAGGTATCCCACTTGCATTTCACCATCCATCGTACCCGTCGTATATTGACCTTTCACTATATTTTTATAAACCTGCGCTGTTGTAAATGGCCTTATCGCATTCAGTACATCTACTTTGCTATTGCGTATAAGTTCGGGTTTGTCTTGTCCGGGGCATTCCATGGCTACCACACAAAGCAGTTGCAACAGGTGATTTTGTATCATGTCTTTCAATGCTCCATTGCTATCGTAATAAGCACCCCGTTGTTCTATACTAACATGTTCTGCAAGGCTTATTTGCACATGGTCTATGTGTTGGTTATTCCATAAAGGTTCAAATACAGAATTAGCAAAACGAAAAGTCATTATATTTTGCACGGTTTCTTTACCCAGGTAATGGTCTATTCTAAAAATCTGTTCTTCTTTAAAACGCTCCTGCAAAAAAGTATTCAATTTTTTAGCAGAGTCAAGATCGGTTCCAAATGGTTTTTCTATAATGATCCTGTCAGATTTTACTTTGTTACAAAGTTTGTTGTTGTATAAGCCGTTGGCCACGTTTTCTATATACTTAGGCGGAATGGCCAGGTAAAAAAGTCGCTGGTTTTTTTCATTATCTGCTACCTCAAAGCCATCCAGCAGGGTTTTTAAATTCAGGTATAAATCAGATAAAACAAGGTCACCTTGCAGGTAAACAATACGGGCAGCAAATGTCTTCCATTTTATTGCATTGGCTTTACCGGTACGGGAGAATCCGTTGAGACCTTTTAAAAGTGATTTTTTAAAATCGGTTTCCTTTACTTCACCTCTTCCAATGAGGATGATCCGGAAACTATCGGGCATATTACCCGTGATGTATAGATTGTAAAATGCCGGAATAAGTTTCCTGTTCGTAAGGTCCCCGGTGCCACCAAAAATTACGATTGAGGTAGGGTGGTGTTGAATAATTGTTTGCATCTGCATATGAGCTTTGATAAAAATAAATTAGATCCATTCCGTATGAAAACTGCCTGTTTTATCCAGGCGCTCATAAGTATGTGCGCCAAAAAAATCTCTTTGTGCCTGTATTAAATTTGATGAAAGCCTTGCTGTGCTAAACA
>JAYTBG010000093.1:0-12233 GCA_043737055.1 Chitinophagaceae bacterium
CATCCCTATCTACTCCATTCAATGTGAGTGTGTATTGATGAAATACATGATTGTTATTGACAGCACGGAAAGGCACGACTATTTTGCTGTTACCTGCAAAAGCAGCATCGTAAAAATCGGCTGCTTTCCTACGGGCATCAATATAGGCGTCAAGGTGCTTCAGCTTAATGTCCAGGATAGCCGCCTGCATAGCGTCTAGCCGGGAGTTGCAGCCAACCACATCATGATAGTAGCGTACACTTTGACCGTGTGACGCAATCATTCTCAGTTTATCTGCAAGAGCATCATCATCAGTAAACATTGCACCCCCATCACCAAATGCACCCAAATTTTTAGATGGATAAAAGGAGGTGCAGCCGATATGCCCGATGCTACCGGTTTTCTTTTTACGTCCATCGGAAAAAGCATAAACGTTACCAATGCCCTGGGCATTGTCTTCTATTACAAATAAATTATGTCGGGCAGCAATGGCTAAAATAGGCTCCATGTCGGCCGCATGGCCGTATAAATGTACCGGTACAATTGCCTTTGTTTTTGGGGTGATGGCTTTTTCGATAGCAGCTACATCTATGCAAAAAGTTTTAGGGTCAACCTCTATAAAGACTGGTTTGATGTTTAAAAGGGCTGCCACTTCAACCGTAGCAATGTATGTAAAGGAAGGAGTGATTATTTCATCGCCGGGTTGCAAACCAAGGGCCATCAATGCTATTTGTAAGGCGTCAGTACCGTTGGCGCAAGGAATAACATGTTTGCTCTGGTGATAAGCAGCAAGATTTTGAGCAAAATTGTTTACCACTTTTCCTCCAATAAACTGGGAACTCTCCATCACAGCGATAACGGCTTCATCTACTTCTTTTTTTATATGCTGATACTGCGTTTTGGTATCCACCATTTGCAATGGTCTCATAGTATTTTTTTTATAGCGGGGCAAAGATAGCATTTTTGACCTCTGATTTAAATGCTAAGCTGAACCATTTAGCACCCAGAGGTATAGCTGTAGGATTTAAATGCAATACCGTTACTTTTGAAAGAAATTTAAATTGATTTTTCTTTATAATATTTTCCTTAAGTGCTATACCGGGGCGTTGTACCTGGCGGCCCTCTGGAACCCAAAGGCACAGCAATGGGTTAGCGGGAGAAATGGGTGGATGGCTAATTTGCAAGCGACATTAAATTCCTGGGATAGCCAACTTGCACCTGCACAAACCGAAGAAAAAATACCTGGTAAACCAGCCATAGTTTGGATGCACTGTGCCAGCCTGGGTGAGTTTGAACAGGGCCGCCCACTGCTGGAAGCAATCAGAAATTCTTACCCTCACTATAAAATTGTACTTACCTTTTTTTCGCCGAGTGGCTACGAGATCCGGAAAGATTATCCCGGGGCAGACCACATTATGTATCTACCGATGGATGGCGCTAATAACGCAGCAACTTTTGTAAACATGGTGCAACCATCACTGGTACTTTGGGTAAAATACGAGTACTGGTATTATTACCTGGCAGCATTAAAAAAAAGGCAGGTGCCTACCTTACTTATCTCCGGAAATTTTAGAGAGTCACAACCGTTCTTCAAATGGTATGGTAATTTCTGGCAGCGTATGCTCCATTCTTTCGATCAATTGTTTGTGCAAACGGAAGACTCTTTGCAATTGCTAAAAACGATCGGCAAGGCTGGGATGTGCAGTGTAACCGGCGATACCCGCTTTGACAGGGTGCTAGAGATTTCTGCCAATCATGCTCCCCTTCCCGTTCAATTACAAGAATTTTGCGGTACGAGCCAGGTACTGGTTGCAGGTAGCACCTGGGAAGAGGATGAGGAAGAACTGATGCATTACACCCGCACTTACCCGCAAATAAAATTCATCATTGCGCCGCATGAAGTTGGTAAAGAAAGGATCAAAGATCTCAGAGCTGAGTTTCCACAAGCATTGTTGTATTCTACCATGGTAAATGGAGGCTACAGCCAAAGCACTTCTTTTAATGTTTTGATTATAGATAATATTGGCAGCCTGTCCCGGTTGTATAAGTATGCCACGATAACTTATGTGGGGGGCGGTTTTAACCAGAGCGGTATTCACAATATTTTAGAAGCGGCGGTATACGGCAAGCCGGTAATTTTTGGGCCGGTGTATGAAAAATTTACGGAAGCAAAAGACCTGGTAGGTGCGGGTGGAGCATTTAGCATAACCAATGCCCTGGAGCTTGAAGCACTATTGAATAATTTGTTGAATACCGAAGACGAGTTACTTGCAGCCGGAAAAATTGCAAAAGACTATGTTTACAAACATCACGGTGCAACTAAAAAAATAATGGAATACATTTATAAGAACCGCCTCCTGATAAGTTGATCAAACTGTTTGACCACTTCATTTTTATCATCCCAGCCAATCTTCAGTTTGAGCTCTCTCTTTATCCAATACTCAGCTTCGGGATAAATTGAAAATCCATTGATGGTCTTAATGCTGCGTTCGTACATCACCTCATCTCCCCGAAACAATTCATTTATAAAAAGATAGCGATCATTTACGCCGATGGCCTTTTTAAGATCCCTGATGGGTGTCTCCAACGATTCGCCGAGTTCTATTTTAGATTGTTTCAGCTTTTCATTTAAAGAAGAAGATTGCTCTCTTGCAATCAATTCATGTATTTCTGAGGGCGGCTGCGGAGTGAGTAAGGGTGCAGGTCTGGTGCTGCTTACAGCGCTTCCTTCCTGGTGAATGAGTGTAGGAATATCTTCTACGGGATCGAATAGGAGTGTTGGTTTGTTGTGAACGGCCATGTTGTTTTTTGCCTCGGCATTTCTTTTTATTTCCTCTAGTTCTGCCTCCACTTCTGTTTCGTCTACCTGCAAAACTTCCAATGTTTTTTCTTCAGGCTCTTGCAACGGCTCATCTTTCTGCCGCTCCAACTTACCTGATGGTGCAATTTGAACTGACACAGAGGATGCGACATCTTTCTTAGGTTGCAGTTGCTTTTTGTGCATCAATTCAGACTGAAGCATTTGCACCGTAACCAATAACTGATCGATGGAAGCCTGTTGAGCCAACTGCTCCTGTATTTTATTTGAGAGTGTTACCACCCGGTCCATAACTAAAAAATTAACTGGTTACCTGTGTTGCCGGTATCAAAATTTGTTTTGCCCTGTGGGTAGAAACTTCAATCTTTGCAGCAATACAATAAAGTTACTAACAGTATTTTAAAAAAGATATTTAATGTTTATTGAACCCAGTTTAAAAGGTGAGCGCCGGGGATGGATTGAAGTGATTTGTGGTAGCATGTTTAGCGGCAAAACTGAGGAGCTTATTCGAAGATTAAAGCGTGTGAAAATTGCTAATTTAAAAGTTGAAATTTTTAAGCCGGCCATGGATACCCGCTTTCACGAAATGAATATCGTAAGCCATGATACCAACATCATTCAAAGCACACCGGTAGAGAGCTCTCAAACTATTTTATTGCTTGCGCAAGATGTAGACGTGGTAGGTATTGACGAGGCGCAGTTTTTTGATGCTGAAATTGGTAATGTTTGCGAACACCTTGCTATGAAAGGGATACGGGTAATTGTTGCCGGGCTGGACATGGATTATCTTGGCAATCCTTTTGGCCAAATGCCGGGCTTGCTTGCTAAGGCAGACTACATTACCAAGCTCCACGCCATCTGTGTAAAATGTGGCAACATCGCAAACATTAGCTATCGCAAAATTGCTGACGGCCCGCAGGTTTTATTAGGCGAAAAAGATATTTACGAACCACGGTGCCGGATATGCGCAGCAGAAAAAATTTAACGCAATGCCGGTTGCTCTAAGTTATAAATCGCTTTTATGCTTTACCGTATATATGCTTTATTAAAAAAAGATGTGATGCTGGAACTCCGGCAACAGCATACTTTTTACGGTATCCTTCTCTACATAGCCTCCACCATTTTTGTACTTCATCTTTCTATGCCAGATAGCCCCGATGCAGGCGTTTGGAATAGCCTCTTTTGGGTAATACAATTATTTGTTTGTGTTAATACAGTTGCCAAAAGCTTTTTGCAGGAGAGCCGCAGACGTATGCTTTACTTTTATTCTATCTCTTCTCCCATAGAATTCATTCTCGCAAAACTGGCCTTCAACATTTTATTAATGGCGTTGATGAGCCTGGTGAGCCTGGTACTGTTCTTCATTTTTCTCGATAACCCTGTAGATGAAAGTTTATGGTTTATGGGAATTGTTCTGCTTGGCGGCACAAGCCTTAGCCTTGTGTTTACGCTTATGAGCGCCATTGCGGCCAAGGCCCAGCAAAATGCGGCCTTGATAGCCATCCTTGGCTTTCCGGTTATACTACCAATATTATTATTGCTTATGCGGCTGAGCAAGGTTGCTTTTGCAGAGGTTTTTCGTGAGGGAGCTGTGCTACAGATTTCGGCAGTTATCGGAATGCTTGACTTGCTGGTAGTAGCATTGGCCGTAATATTGTTCCCCTTTTTATGGAAAGAATAACTCAGCGGCCGGGCAATTTATCCATGTAATTGTCTCACAACAATTGTAACAATTATTAGTTTTTATGTTGAACAGGGGCGGATTAAAACAAAGCAGATTCAACGGTTTCATTAAAGCAACGGACAGTTTATAACCATTGCGTAACCTTTTAAATACGCCCGAGATATAAAGGAGTTTCCCATAACTTTGCGCCCTAAACAAACATTACCCTCCAATGCGACAAAGCTGGTGGAAATTATTATCATTCATTTTACTGGTATACACAATTGCTGCCGGGTTTTTAATGGATGTTCCCCGCTTGCCCATTTTAAATGAAACCATCCGCAATCTTTACTTTCACGTGTGCATGTGGTTTGGGATGATGATCCTCTTTATAACAAGTTTTGTCTACAGCATCAAATACCTGCACAGCACCCAATATAAGTATGATATTTATGCCAAGAATTTTGCTGTCATAGGCACCATCTTCGGTATTTTGGGATATGCTACCGGTGTGCTTTGGGTGTCTGTAACATGGGTTACCGATCAAAACCAATCTATGGGTACGGTGCTCAAAGAACCTAAACTTATTGGCGCAGCAATTGCCATTTTAATCTATGGTGCCTACTTTGTTTTGAGAGGTTCTTTTACTGACATCGATAAAAAAGCAAGGGTAAGTGCGGTGTACAATATTTTTGCTTTTGCCATGTTGTTTCCCAGCATTTGGATCATACCACGCCTGGTGGGGAGCCTTCATCCAGGTGCGCCAGGGAGCGATTCCGGCAACCCGGCTTTAGACAGGAACGATATGGATGCTGGTATGCGGGCAATATTTTATCCTGCTGTTATTGGATGGACGCTGTTAGGAGTTTGGATGGCTACCCTAAAAATTCGGCTGGAACTTTTACAAGACAAAGCCTTGCTTAATGCAGAACCCCAACACCCTGGCCACAAAACAATTTAGAATGACAAGATTTTCAAATTTATTGACAAGACGCTTCTGCATTTTCATTTTGTCTTTTTTGTGCACACTCACTTCTACGGCACAAGAGCAGCAAGTAGACATGGCAGATGCTATGAGAAGCAATGGCAAAATATATATTGTGGTGACGGTATGTCTTACCATATTGATCGGACTATTTTTATATGTATTCACGATAGATAGAAAGATCAGCAGGCTGGAAAAGGAAAACAAGTAAGGATATTATTACCAGCCTGGAACGCCCAACGTTGGCGAGCAACTTTACGAGCTTGTCAAAAGCAGCCCAGGATTAGAAACGAATTCATACAAACAAGGCTTGCAAGGGATCTTCCCTTTTTAATAATAAAAAACAAAAATATATGTCATCAAACCCGACGTACAGCTTTTTTCAAAACGTTGAAAGAAGTTTTGACAAGGCAGCAGCCTTTACCAGTTTCGATCCCGGAATATTAGAACAGATCAAGGCCTGTAACAGCGTTTATCAAATGCGCTTCCCTGTGAAAAGAGACGATGGAAGTATTGAGGTTATTGAGGCCTACCGTGTGCAACATAGCCAGCATAAATCGCCATGTAAAGGTGGTATTCGTTTTAGCGACGAAGTAAACCAGGACGAAGTAATGGCACTTGCATCTTTGATGACTTATAAGTGTGCCATTGTAAACGTGCCTTTTGGTGGTGCAAAAGGTGGAATAAAAATTAACCCACGCAAGTACAGTACCTATGAGCTGGAAAAAATCACACGCCGCTACACCGCTGAGCTCGTAAAGAAAAATTTTATTGGCCCGGGCATCGATGTACCGGCCCCCGATTATGGAACCGGGGAAAGAGAGATGTCATGGATTGTAGATACCTATGCATCGCTTAAGCCAGGCGAAATAGATGCGGCAGGTTGTGTTACAGGTAAGCCTGTTACGCAGGGTGGCGTTCGTGGCAGAAAAGAGGCCACAGGACTTGGGGTATTTTTCGGCATCAGGGAAGTATGTAATATGCCCGAACTGATGGATCCCCTTGGAATACCAGTAGGCATTGTGGGTAAAACCGTAGTGGTTCAAGGATTGGGTAATGTGGGTTATCACTCAGCAAAATTTTTTAGAGAAGCTGGTGCTAAAGTAGTGGGCCTTGCAGAATATGAAGGTGCTATTTACAACGCAGATGGCTTAAACGAAGAAGACGTATTTCAACATCGGAAAGCAACGGGTTCTATTCTAAATTTTCCGGGAGCTACTAACCTCGCAAAAAATACCGATGCACTAGAACTTGATTGCGACATCCTGATACCGGCTGCATTGGAAAATGTAATTAATGGAGAAAACGCACCAAGAGTAAAAGCAAAAGTAATTGGCGAAGCAGCCAACGGACCTTGTACGCCCGAGGCCGATGAAATATTTATACAGAAAGGCATTCTTTGTGTGCCGGATATGTACCTCAACGCAGGCGGTGTTACGGTAAGTTATTTTGAGTGGTTAAAAAACCTAAGCCATGTCCGTTATGGCCGGATGGAAAAACGCTTTACCGAAAATATGAACAGCCACATCCTCGGACAAATTGAAACTCTTACCGGTAAAGTGGTGAGTGAAACCGATCGTAAGATCATTCAACACGGAGCGGAAGAAATTGAACTTGTGCATAGCGGATTGGAAGAGACGATGATTACCGCCACCAGGGAGATTGTTCACATCTGGAAAAGCAATCCATCTATACCAGATATGCGCACTGCAGCCTACGTGAATGCAATCAATAAAGTAGCAACCAGCTATGCTGAGCTCGGTATTTTTCCATAATTATTCGCATTATTTCAATACAAGGCCTTCGTAATAATTACGAGGGCTTTTTTTATTTGATGCCGCTAATAAAATTTAAAAGGAGGCTCACCCTTCTGTATTATTTATAATATATTCGTTAAGGAACTATCCTTCTGGTTACAATTTTTTAGCGGCAAAAGTTGCATCAAGATTCAAGAGCAACCAACTGAAACTGCCATCCAGAAAGTGTGCAAATTAGAACTCAAACCGAAGTGTAAATCCCTTTTTTTTACTCTCAGAATGGCGCCATGCAAAAAAGAACCCTGATACTGATTGCATTTATTATTGTGAAAATAGTAGCTCAGTATTTTCTGATCAATCCCGAATACAATTTACACCGGGATGAATATTTACATCTGAACCAGGCGAAGCACCTGGCCTGGGGCTATGTTTCGCTACCTCCCCTCACCTCATGGATCTCCTACATTATCCTTGTCTTGGGAAACACGGTGTTTTGGGTAAAGTTTTTTCCTGCTCTTTTTGGTGCATTAACCATTTTAGTAGTCTGGAAAACAATTGAAGAACTGAAAGGAAATTTATTCGCCCTGATCCTGGGCGCAACTTGCATTTTATGTTCTGTGATTCTCAGGTTAAATATTTTATATCAACCCAATTCCCTGGATATACTCTTATGGACCACTGTTTATTTCAGCATCGTAAAATATATAAGCACTCGTAATGAGAAGTGGCTTTACTTTTTGGCCCTGACATTTGCCCTTGGATTTTTAAATAAATACAATATTGCATTTTTGCTACTGGGTTTGCTACCGGCATTGGTGCTAACAGAACATCGTACATTATTTTTAAACAAACATTTTTATGGCGCCTTGTTGTTGGCCTTCGTGATTGTATTGCCTAATCTCATCTGGCAATACAATCATTCTTTTCCAGTTTTTTATCACATGGAAAAATTAGCTAAAACTCAATTAGAGAATGTGAACCGGGGAGATTTTCTGAAAGAGCAGTTGCTATTTTTTATCGGGTCGCTCTTTGTGCTCCTTGCAGGATTTATTTCCTTTTTTACTTACCCCGTCTTAAGAAAATACCTCATCCTGTTTTGGGCCTTCCTTTTCAGCATGCTCATTTTTATTTATTTTAAAGCAAAGGGCTATTATGCAATAGGCCTGTATCCCATTTTCATGGCATTTGGTGCAGTGTATCTGGAGCAACTGTTGAAAAGAAAGTGGCTTTTTTATTTAAGACCCATCGCCCTGCTTCTACCCATTGCGCTTTTGATACCATTTTTAAAAGTCGCTTTTCCTATTTACAGCCCCGCCACTATACAGCAAAATATACGTGCATATAAAAACTTAGGACTGCTGCGCTGGGAAGATGGAAAGGATCATTCTTTGCCCCAGGATTTTGCAGATATGCTAGGCTGGCAAGAGTTGGCTAAAAAAGTAGATAGTGCATATCATAAAATAAATGACGGAGAACATACTCTTGTTTTGTGCGATAATTATGGCCAGGCCGGGGCAATCAATTATTATTCTTCTATCAAAAATATACAAGCGGTATCTTTTAATGCAGATTACATCAACTGGTTTCCGCTCAACAAAAAAATTAAACATGCAATACTTGTAAAAGAAATAATTGATGAAGAAAAAGACAGAAAAAAGCAGAAGGAGCAATTTGACATCGTAGAAAAATCGGGGGAAATTACGGACAGCTTTGCGAGGGAATTTGGCACCGCTATTTATATTTTAAAAAATGCCAGGATAGATATCAATGAATTATTAAAAAAAGAAATTGAGGAAGAAAAAGGGTTTTAAAAAACTTTAAGCCAGACCAATTTTTTTAAATTAGCCGAGCGGTTTTAATCCTAATTCAAAGCTTACGTCAAAATCATCCCTGATTTTTACGAGGCCTCCCAACTTGCGGGGTGGTACAAGGTTAAAATCTGAAAAGCAAAATTTACGCCCACCTTTTAAAATGATGCAGCCTCCTCCAACTCTTTTAAAGGTGTAACTTAAGTCAAATATTTTTTTTACACCAGCCAGTTCTACTTCTACCAAGCCGTTTATATTTTCTGTTTTGTCGGTTAATAAAGGCATACTCTTAAGCGTAAGAAACCGGATAATCATTTTCGGATATTGTTCAGCCTTAAGCGTTTTACGAAGGTCTTTCCTTATCAGATTATTGTGGCAATCAAAACTCAACACATTCATCCGGATGGCACCCTTCAGCGCCATGGGTTGGGTTACCCCCTCCATTACCACAATGGTATCATAATCTGCAAGACTGCTAATATTGCATGAGAAATTATTCACATTGGAACTGCCCCTGACACTGAGTGTGCTGTTTTTTTGTACCGCCCATTTTACAATGCGGTGCTGGCCTGCAGCACTTAAACTGTTGCAAAAAATTAAACTTAACGCTGAATAAAAAAATATGGAAAACGGGCGCATTTTTGTAATTTTTGTTGAAACAAAAAGAACGAGCTTTCACTCATTCTTTTTGATATGATTAGATGGTAAGTGAGATTAAAAACCTACAACCGCCTCAACAACTATTCCCTTGAACTCTCCACCATTTCTAAAATCAGTTACTGGGAAATCTTTGTATTGTTGATTAACATATTCTGCTTTTAGCAATACATTTTTAGTTAAGAACCATCCTGCTGCAAGTGCAACCCTATCTAACTTTACGTCGTTTTGCATACCGGCCAGGCGTGCTTTCACTGTATTGTATCTTGCTCCTACATATAAATTTTCGTTTAAACCAAATCTGTACAACACATCTCCTGCTAATTGATTGGCCTTGCGGCTGGCTGTTTCTGTTTTGGTTCTTCCTTTACTGGTTTCATAAGTACCAAATAACTCAACTCCACCTACTTTTAAGAAACCGTTTAACATGATGGCATCAATTTTTTTAGAGAAGCCTGGGTTAAATCTTCCAGAGAAGGCAATTGCATCTGACTTACTTGTAGCACCTGTTCCATCTTTCCATTTTTCTATAACATTCTGGTAATTTGAACCTGCACGATCGCCGCCGTAAAGTGTGAGACCACTGCCTGCATTACTTGAGTTGTGATAGTAGCTACCAGATACCCTTACCCTCATTTTATCTCCAATTGATTTATCAATACCGCCTTTTAATATCACAGAAGGATTGCGATTGTCATTATTATCTACTATAACTCCATTAACGGTTCCTTTGGCGGCAGAATCAACATTGCCTTTTATCATACCGTTGGTAACTGCAAGCATTCCAAACAAACCATTTTTTTGCAAGAATACTTCACCACCAATTTCTGTTGCAAATGCATCCATGATATAACTTTCCATGAAGGGATTGTACAATGCTTGACCACCATCAGATCTGCGAAAATGCGCATCACCGTAGTTTACTTCCATATGACCAATTTTAATGGTTGTAACGTCCATTAAGTCTGACCAGAATTTTCCTTTAAAGGGAAGTTTGTCAAATTGTATGAATCCACCTTTTACCCAGGCCTCGTTATGATGACGTGTAGATAGGTAAGTTGTTACATTCAAACGTATACCATCGGCCAATTGTACATCAGTAAATAAATTTGCCTGAGCAGTCATAAACCCGGGAGCAATGGGATAAAGTTTGTTGGTAGTCTGATTGTTTACGGCAGTATTAGAAGACTTCAAACTTTGAAATTGTTGTGTAAACCCGGCGCCAAACCTAATGCGCAAGCCTTCAAATAAAATTGTATCAGCCTTTGTGGTTTCAAAAACATTGATACCCCGTTGGTCGTATGGCCTCCAGAAAGAGGGGCGACCGTAAAATTCTTTGTCTACTACCTGGGCTGTTGTAGCCAGTGGCAGAACAAACGCTAGTAGCATGGCTGCGCTTAAGCCGTAAATTGATATCTTTTTCATAATAGTTGTTTAAAGCATGTAGATTATTGTTGATTATTATTTTGCGAATTTGATTGTATAAGCGATTGATATAGCATCGCCCGTTTTAATGGTTCCCATTAAGGCTTTGGGAGGGTTAACCTTGTAATCTGTCATCTTCATTTTTTTGACACCAGTTACGGTAAAACTTTTATCGGCAGGGTTGTATTTGCCCGTTGCCTGCAAATCGGTTTGCTTGGTCGTACCCGCTATAGACATCTTGCCCACCGCATTTATTTGGTAATTATTGCCGCCTGTTGCAGTTAGCGTTGATGATGTAAGGGTAAAACTGATATTAGGATTCTTGGTAGCATTCAAAGCCTTGTAAGTATTCTTATCCATTTGGGTATGCTTACTTTTTAAGCTGACTGCTGGTAATGTAAAACTTAAGGCAGTTAAGGAAGTTACCTGGCCACTGCTGTTTACTGCAAAAGTGGCGCTGCTGGTACCAGATTTAGCCACCATGTCCCAGTCGTGAATATTGGATGTTCCGCTTAATGTTATTTCAATCACTTTAGACTGGTAGCTGGTTTGCGCAAAGGCTGCACAATTTATAATTAGCAGAAGAGAACTTAGACAGGCAATTTTTGTTAATGTTGTTTTCATGATGAGTGTTTTATAATTGGGATGTGTTATTCGTTCATTTGTTTCACAAAGCTATTACCCGGAAAAATCGTATTAACTGACAGAGAAAAGCACGAAAGATGTTTGTGGTCAACTCTTGTGGCGGGAAGCTGTTGGTGCCTGATTACAATCATGGCTAATGTTGAGCTAGTTGCCCTTATGCGTAAAGAATCGTCTCTACTTTTGCTATGCTTTTCATAAAATCTATGTGAAGATTGAGGCCACATGTTTAAACAAATTTTGATGGAAGTGCAAGACGAAAACATTATAATAGATCAGTACCTGGTGCTTGCTGAGCTCCAGGAAGCTTTTGCCAATAAGTATCCTTTTTTAAAAATTGATTTTGTTGAAGCAGAACCAAAAACCGGTGCAATCAAACCCAAAGAGCTAAACCCTATCACAAGGCTTAACCGGTTGCCCATTCAACAGGCTAACGCAATTATAAATATCGGTGGTAACAGAACGGTTGCAGAAGTGAACGACGAATTTTTAAAAAAGC
>JAYTBG010000094.1:0-2086 GCA_043737055.1 Chitinophagaceae bacterium
TACAGCCACCGCCATTTTAAGCGCCGTGGATTTAAAGTACTTTATCTGGGCAACGATATTACACTCCTGAATTTAAAAAGCGCTTTACAATTTCATTCCTTTAATTACATCTTCACTTACGTTGGAACCTGTGGACAGTCCCGCATTGATGAATTATTATCACTGATAAACCACTGCTCCCCGGCAAGCACGCTGGTTATTGCTGAGTACGATCTTCCTACGGTAGCTCCTGCATACTGCACCAAGATGATTCGATTGACTTTCACAGAAGCATTACGTGCTGTCGAAAACGGAGAAAAACGGCAAATTACCCCGGTAGAGTTCTAGGTTCTGTGTAGAATTATCTACAATACAATCATAGGTTTCTGATTTGTTCATGTTGATAATCTGTAATACCTCCGGTGGAGTTGAACAAATTCATTGGAGCGTAATTTGAGGGATTTTGATGGTGGCCCGAGCCGCCCTTGCCTTACATCTCGCCTCAGGAAAAAACATCATTTCATCATTTAAAAACTTGTTATGCAAAAGAAAATTTTGACTGAGCCATTTGAAGAAATGGAACCGAGCGGCGAGCCCGGTGTTTCCCGCCGCAAATTTTTGAACTACGCTGGTCTGTCGGCATCCGCATTATTATTGGCATCTTCCTGTTCCAAGCAAATTGACGATTCCATGGGTAAAGATTCTTTACTGGAAAATTCCCGTTCAGGCGGGGGAGGATCAGATGGAGAGAAGCAGGTGGTAAATCTTGGGTCGGGCGACATCGGCATTTTAAATTATGCTTATGCCCTGGAGCAACTGGAGGCAGCCTTCTACATTAAGGTTATGCAAAACCCTTACACAGGCATGTCAGACAAGGAGAGAGAATACTTGACAGACATAAGGGACCACGAAATCGCCCATCGTGAATTTTTCAAAAGTGCCCTGGGCAACCGGCGTATCGGTGGTTTAATTCTCGATTTTAGTAGTGTTACTTTTTCAGACCGGGGCAGCGTTTTAGGCACCGCAAAAGCATTTGAAGATTTGGGAGTATCGGCATACAATGGTGCAGGGGAACTTTTAGAAAGTGCACAATACCTGCTGCTGGCAGGTAAAATTGTTTCGGTAGAAGCTCGTCACGCAGCAGCTATCCGTGATTTTTTAAGCTACGGAAGTTTTGCAGACAGTACGGTGGTAGATGCTATGGGATTGGATGTATACCGCACCCCTCCGGAGGTGCTGGCAATTGCAGACAAATACATTACTACCAAAATTCTTGCACAAAATTTACCCACTTCTTAAATTTTCAATTATGAATCTCTTAAATGTTATAGACGAAATAGAAAAAAAGGATCCGGAAATCTTCGAGCGACTAGATGGTCGTAGGCAGGCAATGAAACAGCTTGTTTCCTTTTCTGGCAAGGTTGCAATGATGGCAGTACCCGTGGCTCTAGGATCTATGTTTAAAAAAGCGTACGGCCAATCTGGCACTGCGCTGATACTGGATGTACTCAACTTTGCACTGACGCTGGAATACCTGGAGGCCGAGTTTTATGTACGGGGTCTTGCTGCCACCGGCCTGATAGCCGCCGTAGACAGGCCCGCTTTTCAAACAATCAGCGATCATGAAAATGCCCATGTGGAATTTTTACGCTCAGCAATTACCTCATTGGGAGGTACTCCCGTAGCTAAACCGACCTTTGACTTTACAGCGGGGAATGGGTCAATGGCAGGTCCATTTGCTAACGTGTTCACCAACTATGGTACATACCTCGCAGTGTCGCAAACTTTTGAAGATACTGGGGTACGTGCTTACAAAGGTCAGGCAGGTAACCTCATTAGCAGCAACGCCATACTGAGAGCAGCATTGCGCATTCACTCTGTAGAAGCAAGGCATGCGGCACATGTACGGGAAATAAGGAGAAGAAATGGTTTATTGGTTCCGGCTGGCGTGTTGCTACAACCATGGATTACCTTGAATCAAAGTGGAATAGGATCTCCACTGGTTCAAGCTAGTTATAATGGCGAAGAAAATACCACGCAGGCAGGTATTCAGATTGTAGGAATAAACGGATTTGCAATTACAGCTGAAGATGCCAGTGAGGCTTTT
>JAYTBG010000095.1:0-5267 GCA_043737055.1 Chitinophagaceae bacterium
TAGTCCTTATTCTGCACACATCAAGTTGACTTAGCGATCTCCTACAAAAGAAATATACCTGCTTGCGGCTAGATGCCGAGTGCTTGAGTTATAACTCAATTACTCCCTGCTAAGCCTGATCATAATTTATACATTCATCCAATTCCTTTTTGGTGTAAGCCAATTTGTATTGTTGTAGAACATCGCTAGGTACACCGTTCCATTTGTTGGGCACGTTACCGGCGTAACCAATATCCTTTACACCAATAGCGGAAGTATAAAACCCCGAAGCTGTAACATTTCTCATTAAACTAAAAAAAGCTACCCCCTGGCTCATTTCTGGTTTTGCTTTTTTTGGATAAGCAATCATATCAACAATTTCTATCTGCTGCTGCTGGCTACATTGAGGAAAAGCCTTTTCATAACGGTTAAGGCATTGCATATTCAGCCAGCGTAATCCTCCTCTCATGGGCACCTGGTGATGGGGCATATCCTTTACGATGAATGCAATAAATTCCGGCACTTTAGCATCACTGGCGCTGCCACTAACTGCATCTTTGGGAATAATGATGTCTGCCAATACGGTTATGGTTGCCATTTCTTCGGCTGTAAAAAAGTCTGGTTGAGCCAGGAGTTTTTTCTCATACTCCAGTTCTGCAGGGTTACGATCCAGTTCAAAAACAGGCTCAGCTTCTGCAGCCTTTACTTTTTTATCTTCCGTATTGCAGCCTGCTATCACAGCGGGTGCCATTGCACCCGTGACTATTACTTTTAATAATTTTCTTCTGTCCATATGTAGTCCCCCAAATCCGCGAGCTGGCGGAGGCTTTTAGGCTCCGGCATTTCCGGAGCATTTGGTTTTTTTAATATTGTTAAGGTCAACTATGATTATGCACTTCCATTAAACAAATCCAAAGCTTCCTTTTACGTTCCCCGTTTCTTTTCTGACGCATCCATTTCTTAAACCTCCTTCAGAGGGCCGGGGTTATAAATTATTTTTTTTCATTTCCTCAATAATATATTCCGATGCCCTCATGCTTAATGCGAGTATCGTCCAGGTAATATTTTTATCTGCCTGGCTCACAAACTGACCGCCATCTACGCAAAATAAGTTTTTGCAGTCATGCGCCTGGCTCCATTTATTTAAAGCAGATTTTTTTGGATCGTTGCCCATTCTCACCGTACCACCTTCATGAATAATTTCTCCGGGTTTGCTCAGGCCATAATTATTTTTTGCATCATCATCACCCCCATAGGTAATGATGGCACCCATGTTATGCATTACTTCTTTAAAAGTTTCCTTCATGTGTTTAGCCTGCTTAATTTCATAGTCGCTCCACTTTACATTAAATTTTAAAACGGGAATGCCATATTTATCTACGGTGTTGGGATCAATTGCACAGTAGTTTGTAGCTAAAGGAATGGCTTCGCCACGGCCTGCCATGCCTACACCGCAGCCATAAAAATGGCGGTAGTCTTCCTTTAAAGATGCACCATAACCGCCTGCTTCTTTTTGATTTCCTTTTACTATATATTTCCCATTAAGCTCTTCTATGCCCCAGTTAAAACCATAGCTGGGCTGTCCCATTCCGCCCCAATATTCTATATGGTAGCCACGTGGAAAATCGAGCTTTTTATTATCCAGCCACCAGGGAGAATAAACATGCAGCCCTCCCACGCCATCTTCATTGTATCTTTTTCTATCAAACAGTTGTGGCAATATGCCTCCCACAGCGGCACCAGTAGAATCATGTAAATATTTACCGACAACATCGCTGCTATTTGCAAGGCCATTGGGATGGCGCTGAGAGGCAGAGTTTAGCAAAAGCCTGGCGCTTTCACAGGCACTCGCAGCGAGTATTACAACTCTTCCACTTACCTGGTACTCCATCATATCATCCTTTAAAATGTAGGAAACACCGGTAGCAAGTCCATCTTTATTTGTCAACACTTCCCTTGCCATGGCATTGGCTACTACATCTATATTGCCGGTTTTCATTGCAGGGTAAATCAGTACATTCGGCGAAGAAAAATCTGCTTTTGCCATGCTACAGTTTCTGTTACATTGCCCGCAATAAAAGCAAGCACCTCTGCCCGAATCGTTCTCAATGTTTTTGGTGAGGATAGAGAGCCGGGAGGGTATTACATTTACACCAGCTTGCACGGCAGCATTTTTAATAAACAATTCATGTAACCGGGGTTTCGGTGGAGGGAGAAAAATTCCATCAGGATCATTTTCCAGGCCTTCATTGGTACCAAATACTCCAATGAGTTTGTCTACTTTATCGTAAAATGGTTTAATATCTTCATAGCCGATGGGCCAGTCATCGCCGAGGCCGTCTATACTTTTTCCTTTAAAATCTTTAGGGCCAAACCTTAGTGAAATTCTCCCCCAATGGTTTGTACGCCCGCCAAGCATTCTTGCTCTCCACCACATCCAATCAGTACCTGCTTCTTTGGTAAATGGCTCACCTTCTACCTCCCAGCCACCGTAGCATGCATCAAAATCGCCAAAAGGCCGCATGGTAGTGCTGGCTCCACGCCTTGGAGAATCCCAGGGATTTTTTAATTGCGTAATATTTTTTTGAGGATCATACATGTACCCTGCTTCTACTATGCACACCTTAAGACCTGCTCTTGCCAAAGTATATGCTGCCATGCCGCCGCCCGCACCGGAGCCTACAATAACTACATCGTATTTTTTGGGTTGTTTCTTAATTTGTAAATCGTCCATACAGCTTTAGCGTTTTGATAAAATGTAAAAATATTTCTAGCCCAAAATCTATTATGTGCTAAAAATTGGAACCGATTTTAAAAGATACATCATCGAGGCATACCTTTCCTATTTTTCCCTTTCTTTAAATGCCCCTACACATCTCTTTGTTCGAAATGATGGGCCCTGCCAGCAAAAAAGCAATCATTATAAGTTTTACTTGCACCCAGACTCGAATCTATGTTTAAATACTCGTTCTAAAATTGACCCGATGGTTATCACCTTAATATATTATCTCCGGATCTTTTTCAGGTAAGCCATATTCTTTTTCATACAGTCCAGCGGTGCCGAAGTATATTCTTCCTGTTCTATAAAATAATATTTAAGCCCAGAAAGGCTAGCGTAATCAAACATTTGTTTCACGTTTAGTGTGCCTGTACCCAGCACTGTGCTATGCCTTTTTTCGCCGTTTACGGCAATGTCTTTTAAATGCCAAAGGGGAAAACGTCCGGGGTATTTCTTAAAATAATCTACCGGATCTTTTTTAGAATAGATTACCCATCCAAGATCCAGTTGCATGTGCACAAGGGTGGGGTCCGTATTGTCCAGCAGCACATCATATAAAACCTGACCACTATCAACAGCAAATTCGTAATCATGATTATGGTAACCGAATTTAATATTTTGCTGTTTGCATTGCTTGCCGGCGTCGTTAAATTTTTCTGCTACCCGCTTGTAGCTCTCTACCGTTTGGCCTCCAAAATCGGCAGAAGAACAGATAAGGTATTCTACTCCTGCTGCTGCGGCATCATCAATATGTTGAGGCCATTGTTCGTTTAAATGTATGTGAGCACTGCGCAATACCAGCCCTAAGTCTTTACAAATATTTTTTAGCTCGTTTGGTTTAAATCCATAGTAATATCCTTTTTCACTGTGCGCTGTTTCTATCTGCTTTATACCAAGTGATGCAAGTTTTTTTAGGGTGCCAATGGCATCTGTCTTCATATCGTCCCTGAGTGTATACAACTGCACACCGGGAGAGAATCTTCTCGATTCGGAAATCAGATTTACATTAGGCAGTAGCATTACGCCCACGGATAATTTCCCGGTGTCTTTTAAAAACCCTCTTCTTGTTTGCATAGTTATCAATTACTTTTTTGCAACCACCCATTTGCTTTCATCCAGCTCTTACACCTGTTCATCCATAAATCGTCAGATCCTTTTAAATACATTCCGTTTCCATGTCCGCCCTTTTGGTAAATATGAATTTCGGCAGGAACTTTTTTGCTAATCAGCGAATCATACAATACCAGGCTATTTCTGGGGCTCACACCATCATCATCTGTAGCATGTACTAAAAAACAGGGCGGCGTTTGTTTTGTAATTTGTCTCTCGGCAGAATATTGAATAAGCTTTTCTGGTGATGCTGTTTTGCCAAGCAATTGTTCTGCACTTCCGGGATGTCCGATGCCGGGCATGAAACTTATAACCGGGTAAATCAACATCATAAAATTGGGTTTAAGGCTCGTGCCTCCTGCGTTTGGAATAACTGCCTTTTCATAATGCGTGGCTGCTGTAGCTGCAAGATGCCCACCGGCTGAAAACCCCATAATGCCAATTCTACCCAGATTTATATTCCAACTTTTCGCACTATCTCTCACCATCTTTATGGCCTGCTGTGCATCCTGCAGCGCACCGATTTCCCGGTTGATCATCCAGGCATCATTTGGTATGCGATACTTCAAAACAAAAGCCGCCACCCCCATACCAGCAAATTTTTTAGCCACATCCGTTCCCTCATGGCTTGCAGCAACCACCCAGTATCCACCGCCGGGGCAAATAATAACTGCCGTACCATTGGCCTTAGATTTAGCCGGAAGAAAAACGGTAAGAGTAGGCTTTGAAATTTTGCTTATGATAGTGTTTCCCCCCACCTGTTCTGTCATCTCTTCATCGGTTGCCGGCCTGCTATTAGGTATGCTGTCTTTGTATAGTGGCAATATTTTTTGAGCCGATATAATTTCACAAAGGAGCAAAGTGGTAAGAAATACTACAACTATTTTATTCATTATAAATTTATAAATGACCGCATAAATTTGAAATCAATGATCTGAAGTTATTATAAAGATTGTAAAAAAATATAGAAAGCTATGCTGTACTATACTGTAAAACGGCACTTACTTAAGCGTACCGGTATGACTGAAATAATATATAGTTTAACTATCTTGACCACGTTATAAGGTTTGTACAACTGCTTAAGAACTCCTGGATAAATGGCTGTAAATGCAAACCAATCATTAATATCCTTCTTGCCATATTACCGAAATGACTAAGTACTTTACGCAGCTGAAAACCTCATACGCAATAATTTTAGCCACGGGTATTACCATTATTATTACAATATCGGCCTGCAACAAGCCAGCAACTTTATTTAAAAAGATCTCTTCCTCCCACTCCGGCATAACATACAACAACATCATTTCCGAAAATGATTCCATCAATCCCATTGACCTTGAGTTTTTGTACAATGGTGGCGGTGTAGCAGTAGGGGATTTTAATAACGACGGGCAACCAG
>JAYTBG010000096.1:0-12223 GCA_043737055.1 Chitinophagaceae bacterium
AACGGTAAGTATAAATGCGGCTAGTGTTGTTAGTATCACGCCCTACCAACCTGTAACTCTTACCAGCAGCACCAGCCCTGGCGGAGTGTTCACTTATGCATGGCTTAGAAATGGTAGTCTGTTACCTGGAGCAACAAGTTCATCTCTACCCGCAAATGTTGACGGCCTTGGCACTTACCAACTAAGAGTAACTGATGCCCGTGGCTGTAGCAACCTTTCCAACCTCGTGAATGTTGCCGATACTGCAAGTACACTCCTATTTATATATCCCAACCCGAGCAACGGCCAGTTCCAGGTGAGGTATTACCAGGCCGGCAATAGCACAACCATGCGGACCTTAAATATTTATGATGCCCGTGGTGCCCGGATATTCACAAAACAATACACAACCAGTGGAGGATATCAACAAATGAATATAAATATTGGGTTCCGTCCATCGCCCGGGACTTACTTTGCCGACCTTCGAGCCCAGAGTGGAAAAAGGTTAGCTTCGGCTGCTATCAGAATACAATAACATCATTTTTTATAAAACGAAAAGCCGGCTGCAGAGCCGGTTTTTTATCTTCGATATTGCAAAGTACCAGATCACAGTATATCCGTTGCCGGCAAGGGTTCGACACCTGATTCCCCCGTACCCGTGCATGTGACAAACTGTTAAGGGCAAGTGTATTGTACTTCAACACTGGTGAACATGAATACGGTTATTTTTGCAGTACCTCAATTAGCCCTATGATACAAAAAATATGCTCACTCCTGGTTCTGTGCAGCTTAAGCATATGTGCTTTGGCCCAGCAAGATTCCACTATGACAGCCGGCGTTGATAGCACGAAAAAGCAAGGCTTTTTAAAGAGACTGGTGAGTAAAACTTTCAATACCTATTTGAACGATACCGCCAGCCCTGAAAAACCTAAGCTTCTCATTTACCCAACCATTGCCTTCTCCCCCGAGACCAGTTGGGAAATAGGTGCCTCTGGCTTGTATTTGTTTTATGCCAAACGGGATACTACCAATAGACTCAGCGAAATTCAATCGTTTACTTTTTACACTTTACAAAAACAATATGGCATTTGGCTTGACCATTTTATTTATACCAACAAAGAAAAATGGTTTTTCCTAGGCCGGGTGAGATTACAAAGATTCCCGTTGTCTTATTTTGGTATTGGTCCCGACTCAAAAAAAGAAGATAAGATCACGGTGAACTCCGATTACATTTTAGTAAGGGAAAGAATTCTTCGTAAAATAGCTCCCAATCTTTTCGCCGGAATAGAAATAGATTTTCAGCAAATCTTTAATGTGAAGCTAGACAAAGGCAACAGCACACTACCCGATCCGCTAGGCAGTGAGGGAACAAAAAATTTTGGTGTTGGTACAGGACTGGTGTTTGACGATCGCCACAATGCACTCAACGTTAGACGAGGCCACTTTGCAGAATTGGCCTACATGAATTATGCTCCTAAGCTGGGCAGCGATTACAAATTTAATTCGCTTTCTATTGATGGCCGTTTGTATAGAACAGTGAGAAAAAACCAGGTTTTTGCAGCACAGGTTTTTGGACAGTTTATCGGCGGAATTGCGCCTTTCAACCAATTGGCTTTGTTGGGGAGTGAAAGTTTGATGCGTGGCTATTACTATGGCCGATACCGGGACAACAATTACATGGCAGCACAGGCAGAATACCGCTTTCTTCCATTTCCATTTAGTAAAAGATTGGGTGGCGCAGCCTTCGTTTCTACCGGCACTGTCGCTCCTTCTTTACAAGACTTTTCCATCAATAACCTTCTTCCATCTGCAGGCTTGGGTTTACGATTTTTAGTTTTTCCGAAGAAGGATATTTTTTTACGGTTCGATGTTGGCTTTACCAGGGAGGGCCCGGCGTTTTACATTTACACCGGGGAAGCTTTTTGATGGGGGTCCAACTTGAAGTTTAGCAAGCGGCAATAAAATTCTTTTGTGTACGAGTGCATATTCTCTCGTTCTGATAAAATACGTGGTTACATCGCACATTTATGTACAACTGAGTGGGTGTTCCTACAACAGTGGGTATGTATGTGCTAAAAGTCCACATTAGTTGAGTCCGGCTGGATGTAACAGGTCTATATTTTAGTAACCAGATTCCGGAAACGCTTTTGGGAGACCGGTGTGTTTTATGCGGCCGGCAACAGCAGTTGGTATGTTTTACCCGGCTTTACTTTTAAAGATCTTTCCCGCAGCCATGGGTTCAGCAACTTAAGCATTTTGTAAGTGCTGCCGTTTTCTTTCGCAAATGCGTCCAGATTAGGAATATTTTTTGCAACGCTTATGGTCCTTATTTTTATGGGTAAGTATCGCTCTGCTTTCGGCAAAGAAAAGCCAAGAGAATCGGCATTGGTCAAAAGGTACTTAAATGCGAGGATCCTAAAAATATAGCGTTGCGTTTCTTCGGGTAATAAAAGGTCGTAGTAGTTATTGGTCTTTTGAAAAGTAGCCCTGCTGTTATAGCCACCCATGCCACAGTTGTAGGAAGCGGCGGCAGCCGTCCAGCTCCCAAAACGCTGGTATGCACTCTTCAGGTAGGCACAGGCTGCACCTTTTGATTTTGCTACATGATAGCGCTCATCTACTGTTTCAGAAACCTCCAGTGAATAGCCCGGCGCTGTTGTTGCCATAAACTGCCAAAACCCCGAAGCACCCACCCGTGACACAAGGTTCTGCAGGTTGCTTTCTGCGATACAGAGGTATTTAAAATCGTCAGGAATGCCGTTGGCTTTTAACGCTGTTTCTATTTCAGGAAAATACCTGTCAGACAATTTCAAGAGGTAGTAAATATTACTCTGGCCAAAGTAGTTAAACAACACTTCCCGGTCTAATTGCTCCCGCACCTCCCACCGGTCCAGCGGAACTTTTTCTCCGGAAAAGTTCATTTCCTTCGGTAAATCAGGTCTCCTCATCGGAGCTGAGCCTACAACATTTGCCAAAGATTTTTTCTCGTTTTTCGCATCTTCATCAAAGCCGAAGACTATGAACATGGATATCATAGTGACCATGCCCAGAGCAAATACCGTAACCGTGGAGCCTTTTTTCATATGTATAAATTTGATAGCATAACCTGCCGAATTAAGAACGGGGATTGTTTAAAATCACATACTGTGCCATGGTTAAATACTAAATAAGTGTAAAATGAAAAAAGGAGGATAGTGTGTTAGGTTGTCTAGCAAATGATCGAACAATGCAATCAAGCCACAAAAGATGTTGACACAAAAAAAGCTACATTTCTGCAGCTTCTAAAATTATGTAAGAGCCAAGTCCTAACGAATGTTGTGTATATAAATATTTTCTGCAAACTGCTTTTTTACATCTTCCAAATCTCTTAAAATTGTGGCGTCTACGAGGGTGCCGCCCATCTCTAATTTAAAGCCACCTATCAACTCGTCTTGTACAACAGTTTCCAATTCTATGTGTTCTATGCCGGCATCTGCTTTCAGTTTGGCAACAATAGCATCTTTCATTTCCTGGCTAAGAGCGGTAGCCGTGCTAAGCTTTACTGTATAAATTTGTTTGAGTTCGTTATACTGTTCTAAAAAGGCTTTCACAATTTCTGTAAGGTTGCCCTCCCTTGTTTTACGAATAATGAGGTGCAAAAATGCGGATGTCATTTCGCTTACTTTACCTGCAAGTACCGCCTTTATGATCTGTTCTTTTTTATCGGAACCAACCACGGGGCTCTTTAATAAATTTACAAAATCCGGATTCGACTTTGCAATGCTTTTCAGCAACAGTATGTCTGCGTGCACAGCCTCCAATTTATTCTGCTCAATAGCGAGACTCAATAAACTTTTGGCGTACCTGCCTGCTAAACGTGGATTATTCATGATGCTAATTTGATCCGATAGCTATCGGATTTGGTAATTTGGTAATGATAGTGGCCTTATAGGGAAGCATATTATCCTATCATCAAATTGACTAATTCAGTTTTACATCGGCAGTAAGGTCCCTGATGTATTTTTCCTGTTCTGTTTTATTCGCAAGTTCCCTTCTTAATATTTTTTCGCTCACTTCTACCACCATGTTGCCCAACTGGTTTTTTAGATCAGTAATGGCAGCCATTTTTTGATTCTCGATAGACGCATGTGCATCTGCGATGATCTTAGCAGCCTGCACTTTAGCATCTTCCTTAGCATCGCTGATCATCTTGTCTTTAATTTCTTTTGCCTCCTTTAGCATAGCACCACGCTCTTCCCGGGCCTGTGCCAGCAGAGCTTCGTTTTCGTTTTTTAACTGTGCCATTTCGAGCTTTACTCTTTCGGCAGTGGCAATGGAGCTTGCTATACCGGCTTCTCTTTCATTTAACCCGGTTAAGATGGGCTTCCATGCATATTTTTTTAGGATAAAAAATACAATCAGGAAGGCCAGCAATGTCCAAATGATTAAACCTAAATGTGGTAATAAGAGTTCCATATTAAATGAATTATAATTTGTGAAGTATGATTTGTGAATGCTGATACCGGAGATGGAAATCTGCAATCTAAAATCAGAAATCTGAATTTAAAGATTACTGCATCCCCCGCCCTTTGCTTCGGATGCAGTAAAAGTTGTTGCAAACGGCTTACTTCAATACAGCCAATAAACCTGCGATAACTGCAAAAAGGGCAACACCCTCTACGAATGCAGCAGTCAGGATCATGTTTGCACGAATGTCGTTAGACGCTTCAGGTTGACGGGCAATAGATTCTACTGCACCCTTACCAATCTGACCGATACCAATACCAGCACCGATAGCTGCAAGGCCAGCACCAATTGCTCCACCAAAATGAGAATAACCAAGCTGAACGTCAGCTAACAAAGTCATCAATGTCATGATACTTGTTTTATAATGAAAAAATAATTACGCAATAACAGGTTCGTGATGACCGTCTACATGGTCGTGACCACCTTCGAACGACTGGCCTATAAATACTGCAGTTAAATTGGTAAAAATAAATGCCTGTATAAATGCAACCAGCAACTCAATAAAATAAATGAACACCGTAAAGAGCACAGAGATGGGCGAGAAGCCAAACCCTGCCACTGTACTCATGGCGCCAAAAATAAATATGAGTGAAATGAAACTTAAAATAATGATATGCCCTGCTACCATGTTTGCAAACAGACGAATGATAAGGGCTGCAGGCTTGATAACAAGCACACCCAACAATTCAATCGGTATAAGAATGAGCTTTACAAAAATGGGTACGCCGGGAGGCCAGAAAATATGACCCCAAAAATGTGAGTTTGTGCTGCCTAAAATAACCACCAGCGAAACTAAACCCAGCACCATAGTGAAAGCAGTATTGCCGGTTACGTTAGCTGCTCCGGGTATCAATCCAAAAAGGTTATTGATGAGGATAAAGAAGAAAACCGTCAACAGGTAAGGTAAATATTTACCAGCCTTTTTGCCAAGGTTTGGCCTTGCTACCTCGTCTCTCACAAAAGTAATAACCGGTTCTACTGCGTTCTGCCAGCCCTTAGGCGCTGAGGTTACACCCTGGCCGCTTTTGTATTTTTTAGCTATGCCCGTCATCAACAATACCAATACAATTAATGCAATGATCATTTGCACTACGTTTTTGGTAAGGGAAAAATCATATACTGCTGTGCCATCTGCTGCGCTTATAACGCCTTCTTTACTTTCATACCCGTTGTAAATGGTGTGACCATGGTCGAACCGGGCAGAAGAAAACACCGAAAACCCTTTGGTAGGTGAGTACAAAATAACCGGAAGAGGAATGGTTGCATGAAAATCGCCAACGCTGAAGAAATGAAATTCGTGTGCATCTTTAATATGATCCATGATGATCTTGGCAGGATCTAATTTTTCTGCTGTTGCATCGTGGCCGCCAGCAGCATTTCCCCCATGATCCTGGGCAAAACTCATAGTAGAAAAAAGAAATATACCTAAGCTGAAAACCGCTACCAGCAATGATTTGATGCGTTGTGCTGCCATATCTATCCTGAAATTTGGCGCAAAGATAAGGTTGGAGGGGTGAATTTAAAAATTAGAAGAGAAATTGGTTAGCATTTATCGCCCCGGTGGCATTGCGATTTTCTTCCAACTCTTCAATGTCCGAAAGATCTCTTGGCCTGCCAGCAGCCCTTTTGCAGGTTATTAAATGGTTGTAGTGTAAAAATCCGATTGGGATACCTTCAATTTTGGCGACAACAGCATAGTCAAAGCACGCTTGAAATCCAATATGTTCCAATCCATTTACGGACACCATCACATCTAACAAGAAACCCATGTTGAGGTTGAAGTTGGTCCAACCCGGAACAAACTGCATTCTTTCTATGGGCTCATAGTCGCCGAAGCTTATTAAAGTCTTTCTAACCCTTAATCTGTCATGCCGAGGTACGAAGCATCTTAAATAACAAGAACTGAGCTGCCTCTAAGACATTACTTATTTGCAGCTGTTTTGTACACAGGCTACCTTGGGCGTTGTAAAGTGAAATGCTTCGTACCTCAGCATGACAAGACAAAATAGATTTCCTACGGAAGAAGCAGGTTTATATTTGGTGGTGAGATACTTTAACGGCGCAGATTAATAGCGAAGCCACCCACTGAAATGTACCGTAATTCATTCTGAAATAAACAGCGCCAAAAACTGAGGATGTCTTCGTCTAAAATATCCATTTAAAAAGTTTTGTCAGGCAGAGAGGGCTACGAAACTATTTTTGCATTTTTAATCATGGCAGAAACCTTTATGAGTCGCATCAAGGTGTAAAAGCGTTCCGTATAGTTACTTGCAGACGCCTGGAGGGTCCGTGCATCTTCTAGTTCCTGGCTGCTATTATATGTCTGGAAATCTGACTGCATAATGCAATTTACAAAAATTTAAAAAGAAGATTATTCGCCGGCCGACACCTTCTCGCCACCGGAAAACTGCATTTGATGCAACTGGTAATAAAACCCCTGCCGCCGCATAAGTTCTTCGTGGGAACCAATTTCTTTTACTTCCCCCTTATCCAGCACGAGTATTTTGTCTGCCTTGCGAATGGTACTAAGGCGGTGGGCAATTACAATAGAAGTGCGGCCGGAAATAAGCTTATCTATTGCCTGTTGAATGAGTGCTTCACTTTCGGTATCAATAGAAGAAGTGGCCTCATCTAAAATGAGGATAGACGGATCGAATAGCAGTGCCCTTATAAAAGACAGCAACTGCCGCTGACCCATAGACAGCGTGGCGCCTCTTTCCATCACATTGTAATCGTAGCCGCCAGGCAACTGCATGATAAAATCATGAATGCCGATCATTTCTGCTGCACGTTGCACTTCCTCCCGGCTAATGTCAGGATTGCGCAGGGTTACATTGTCTAAGATAGACCCGCTGAAAAGAAAAACATCCTGTAACACCACGCCGATCTTACTTCGCAAATACGCCAATTCATAATCATCAATGGGCAACCCATCTATGAGCAACTGCCCTTTACTTATCGGGTACAATCTGTTAATTAGACTGATGATGGATGTTTTACCACTGCCCGTATGGCCAACTATGGCCAGCGTTTTACCGGCTTCAATAGTAAACGACACATTCTTCAACACATACTGCTCATCTACATAAGCAAACCATAGGTTTTTAAATTCGATGTCGCCCCCGGAAATTAGTTTTTGCTGATAATTAGTTTCAAAAGCCCCTTCAGGGGTTGGAGCTATGCTATCATCACTGTCCAGGATTTTAAAAACTCTTTCACTGGCTATCATACCCATTTGTAAAACGTTGAATTTATCGGCCAACACCCGCAGGGGGCGAAACAACAAGTTGAGGCATAAAATAAAAGCAGTGATGATACCCCCGGTTTTTTGAGCCGTTTCTTCCGGCAATTGCAGGGAGTTACGGGCTGCCCACCACACCAGCAAGCCGATGCTCAAAGCAGATACCAGTTCTACCACCGGAAAAAATACAGAGTAAGCAAAGATGGCCTTTACGTTTGCGTTACGGTGTTGTTGGTTGATCTTTTTAAAATGCTTTAGTTCTCTTTGCTCTGATGCAAATGCCTGCACCAGTGCCATGCCAGTGATATGCTCCTGAACAAAGGCATTGAGCGCCGCTACGGCGTTGCGCACTTTCATAAAAGACTTGTTTACACTCTCCTTAAAATAATACGTAGCGATGATCATAAAAGGGAACGGCGCCATGCACACAAGAGTAAGCCGCCAATCTACCCAAAACATGAAACTCAATACAGAGGCTATGGAAAGCAGATCTGCGATAATAGGAATAAGGCCATCGCTAAAAATATCGTTTACAGATTCAATATCATTAATGGTGCGTGTAGTGAGTGTACCAATGGGTGTTTTGTCAAAATGTGAGAGATTTAGGTTGACAATTTTCTGGTAGGTACTCACCCGAAGATCTTTTACAACACTTTGCCCCAAAGAGGCAGTGCTAAACGTAAAATAAAACCGGCAAATGGTTTCTACGAGGAGCAATACAATTTGAATGATCGTAATCTCGATAATAAATGCCCCGGGGCCAGTGAGCTTTTGTCCCGCAGTTCCATCTTTTAAGCCTAAGTTTAAGGTGATCTGTATAAGCAAGGGTCTTACCGGAGCAAGAGCCGCTAAAAAAACTGCCAATACAAGGGAGATGTAAAATTTTTTACGGTAAGGGGCGGCGAAGGCAAACACTCTTTTTAGTAAAGAAAACCGAACGGTCGCAGGCTTAGCGGGTACCACACTCATACGGGCAAAGTTAAGGAAGGTTTTTTTAGAGGTGGAGAGGTTGAGGGAGTTTAAAAAGTTTAGGAGTTTAGGGGCTTAAACGGCTTAGTGGTTTAGATGGTTTAAATGGTTTAGGTGATTAGATGATTTAGTGGTTTAGCCGGTTTGAGGTTTAAGACGACTGGGGAATTAAAAGTCATTCAAGAAAACCTAAACCCCTAAATCCCTTAAACCCTAAACCTTACACCTTCTACCCTTCACCCTAAGCCCTATACCTTCTACCCTACACCCTATTCCCTAAATCCCTTCCACCAGCGCCGTTTGCTTTGCGTACGCTTTTATAAAAATGGCGCCGAGATTACGATATGGTGGTATGTAGTCTTCCCAGCTTTCCCGCACCTCAGGATTAGGATCTCTGCCAAAAAGATTTCCGAGAGATTTCCACATCTCTCTCCAGCCAAGTGTTTGCCCACTTAGAAAAGATTGATTCAGGTAATTGAGGATCGGTTTATTAATATCGCCTTTACCAATTTCTTTGGTAGATATGATGTGTGCATCCGGACTTACCTCCAGAATTTGATTAAGATTTTGGTAACCACCGCAAGATCCCAGCACAACCACTTTAGCATCGGCAGGCATTCTCTTAATAGTGCCGGGTAGCCAGTAACTATGGCCACGGTGCACCACCACAGAAGGCTGCATTTCATTTGCTTCAAGGTGTTTGGCTAAATGCACCTGGGCAGAATCGTCAAGATTTTGATTGTAATCCAGCGGTTTGTTTGCAAATACCCACACGTCACTTTTATTAGCCTTTATTTCTACCCATTCTTTTTTAGAAGTGATGGTCCAGTCTTTTGCAGGAAAAGAATTTAAGAATGGCGGAAAGAATGTCTTGCCATCTTCATCTCCATAAAAAAACACTTGCTGTACAATTCGTCCCTTTGCATCCTGCAGTTCTTTGTGGGCTATTTCATAAATAGAAGGAATACCTACAGTGGCAGTAAGATCAATGTGATTGCTACTATCGGCCGATAGAAAGATCGTTTTCAGCAGACCATAAATTAAGGCTCCGCGGCCGTTATTTTCTGCTATGTTACGTTGCTCGTTTTCTTTTACGTAACCAAGTATGGTTTGTAATAAATTTTTGTCGTTGATGCTGCTGTAGGAATCTGCCACATCCACTGCATCTTCCAGGTTGCCCGTTTTATCGAGGTTAGCAACGAAGGCCTTCATCAATATTTCTGAATTGGCCACGGGCATTGTTTTTAAAAAAGTATCCAGCTTATTAAAGTTGGCCGCCATTTTTATAAACTTTTTAAAAAAGTCGAAGTGCACGGTCTGCAGTAAAGAGTCACCCCTCGGTGTGGTACCCATTAATTGCATAAGGCGGCTAAAACTATGTTTGTAGCTGGATGTAAAAATATCTGACTCACCCATGATGATCATATAATATAACTCCTGTGCACCCAGTGGCTGTATCGCTTTCATTCTTACTGCAAGATTACTTACATCATGCAACTCATTAATTGGTTTTATAAAGTGTTGCAAAGACTTTCCTTTTAGCACTTCCCGCAAACTGTTAGCGCCAAACATGGCTATGGGTGTATCTCTAAGCGGCGGGGCCATCCGCTTAAAATAATCTATCTCAGTTTTTACCAGCATCTTAAAATATCCGATACTGTCGTACTTACTTTCTACATCACCTACAACCATTTTTATATTTTCCACCGTATTCTTACCACTAAGCAGGTCATCTAAAAATGGAAAATATAACAAGGCACTGGGTGTCTGGCTCAGTTGGGCCACCACTTTTACCATGCTGTTTTGGCTACGATGAATGAGCTTGCCTTCGGTTGTTCCGGTAGATTGTGCATAAGAGTATAATTGCACAGGATTATTCTTACAGGCAACTACCACCAGACTATCTGCGAAAGATTCCTGTGCAAACGGGCGAATGGTTTTTAAAATATTATCGGGGTGAAGCTGGCAATATTTGAGATATACAATTTTTTGCGCCTCCATGTATTCCTTACTGTCAGAAAAAACTGCGGTGGCTATTTTAGCAACTTCATAAGGGGCAGCTTCCAAAGGGGGAAGCATAGATTTTTGTGCCGGAAGGTTTTTAAGAATACTTTCAAAAGTTTGGTACAGGGCCGGAAATCCCAGTGGTTTAATTTCCTTATTTCTCCAGCCGATTCTAAAACTTCGCACCAGGTTTTCTAGCAGGCGCAGGTAGCGGATTTTGTCATTGTTGGTAGCAATTTCCTTATTGCCTTCCACCCATAATTGCAGGCCATCTAACTTTCTAAAAAAAGCATCGGTTACCTGTAAATTTATCTCTTCATTTTTACTTACGTGAAGTTGTTGATCTAACTTACTGTCCAGTTTGTCTGTAAGCGCTTGTTCCAGATCTATCTTGTCATGAAAACCCTGGCGGGACAGTGGAATCCGCACCGTGTCGGCTGTTGCAGCCAGGCCGGCAAAAGCAAATGCCATGAAAGTAATGAGTAAAAATATTTGCTTCATAAGTGTTTTCTTCAATCAAGTACTACAAAGATGCAGCAATTTGGAAGATCGCTGCACAACTGCTTCACAATTATACGAGTTACAACCATGCCTGCTTAACAATTTGATAATATTATAACGTTCATTTAACGGATGATTTGATGCACTATGATGGCTACTTTTGCGCAACCTAATTTATGAGCACAGCAAAAAAAATACTAATTGCAGATGATGAGCCAGACATCCTGGAAATCATCCAGTTTAATTTGCAACAAGAGGGCTACGAGGTAACCACTGCTAAAACCGGCGATGATGCTATAGAAAAGGCAAAGCGCCATCTGCCCGACCTCATCATATTAGATGTAATGATGCCCGGAAAAAATGGTATCGAAGTTTGCAACATTCTTCGAAACATTCCAGCCTTTCAAAAAACTCTTATTGTATTTTTAACCGCTATGAGCGACGAAGGCACGCAGATACAAGGCCTTGAAACCGGCGCTGACGATTACCTGAGCAAGCCCATCCGGCCTAAAGTTTTATTAAGTAAAGTCAATTCGCTTTTCAGGCGTTTTCAAAAAGAAGACAATGGTATTATCACCCTAGGTGAAATAGCCATAGACCGGGAAAAATATCTTGTACGGCATGAGGGTAACGATATTATCCTCGCCCGCAAAGAATTTGAACTGTTGGCGCTACTGGCCTCTCGGCCCGGTAAAGTATTTTTAAGAAATGAGATCCTTAATCAAATATGGGGTACCGAAGTAATTGTGGGCGACCGCACCATTGACGTGCACATCCGCAAAATTCGCCAAAAGCTCAACCTCGATTGTATCACCACCGTAAAAGGTGTAGGGTACAAATTCGAATTGTAATCTAATAGGTATCGACACCTCCTCCAGGTTCTTTGTTTCAAGTTATAGTGGCCATCAAAGATGCAGCCCGTATTGATTCCTCAGACGGTTAGTACTGGCCTACAGTCAAAAGATTTATACAGCTAATTGTTTTAGCTTGCATTGGCAACTATCAACCCTGCCTACCGGCAGG
>JAYTBG010000097.1:0-12206 GCA_043737055.1 Chitinophagaceae bacterium
AGCATAGGGTTATGGTCTGAAGTTCCGGCAAGAAACTAACCCTTTCCCCACCATGGGTGAGGGCGCACTAAAACATACTATAAATGGCAAACATTAAAGACGAACTCGAAAAACGTATTCTCATTATCGACGGTGCAATGGGTACGATGATTCAACGCTACAAGCTGGAAGAAAGCGATTACCGCGGCGATCGCTATAAGGATTGGCATACAGATGTAAAAGGCAACAACGATCTGCTAAGTATCACCCAGCCAGAGATCATCCAGGCTATTCATAAACTATACCTGGAGGCGGGAGCAGATATTATTGAAACCAACACCTTTAGCAGCACTGTAATAGCCCAGGCAGATTACGATATGCAGGCAGTGGCCTACGAAATGAACGTGGCATCTGCAGCCTGTGCAAAGAAGGCTATAGAAATGTTTCATGCAGAAAATGGCACTACGCAGGCTAGCCATCCCAAATTTGTGGCGGGGGCAATAGGGCCCCTAAATAAAACCTTGTCGCTGTCACCGGATGTAAATAATCCCGGATTTAGGGCAGTAACTTTTGACGAGGTGGCTGCTGCATACACTGAGCAAATAAAAGGCCTGGTAGAAGGGGGCGCAGATATCTTACTTATTGAAACCATCTTTGATACTTTGAATGCAAAGGCCGCCATTTATGCTATTAAGAATTTCTTCAGGGTTAATAACTTGCCCGAGCTGCCCATCATGATCAGTGGAACAATAACAGATGCCAGTGGGCGAACCTTGAGTGGACAAACGCTGGAGGCTTTTTACACCTCTGTGATGCATGCTAACCCTTTAAGTATTGGTTTAAACTGTGCCCTTGGTGCCAGCGAAATGCGGAGCCATATTGAGGAGCTAGCACAAATATCTGCATGCTTTACCTCAGCATATCCCAACGCAGGCTTACCCAATGCATTTGGTGAGTATGACGAACAACCGCATGAAACCGCACATATCATAGAGGAATGGGCTGCAAATGGCTGGCTGAATATTGTGGGCGGCTGCTGTGGCACTACCCCGGATCACATAAAACACATTGCACAAGAAGTGAGCAAATTTAAACCAAGAGCATTGCCGGAACTAAAGGCAGCACTTTAACAGAAGTTGAGAGCAGAGCATCTTTTAAACATCGCTTGTTTAATAAAAGAAAAAGTAAAACGCAAGCGAGGCTCGATAAATGGGTCCAAAAAATAAAACAATGAACATCATCAAACCGTATTTAAGGTTATCAGGATTAGAACCACTTGTAGTTCGACCCGAAACAAATTTTATAAATGTAGGCGAACGCACCAATGTAACGGGTAGCAAAAAATTTGCACGCCTCGTAAGGGAAGGGCTATACGAAGAGGCACTTTCTGTGGCGAGACAGCAGGTAGAAAATGGCGCACAGGTATTAGATGTAAACATGGACGATGCACTGCTGGACGGTGTAAATGCTATGACCACTTTCCTGAACTTGCTACAGGCTGAGCCCGACATTGCGAAGATCCCCATCATGATAGACAGCAGTAAGTTTGAAATCATAGAGGCGGGGCTCAAATGTGTGCAGGGCAAATGCATTGTAAACTCTATCTCTATGAAAGAGGGAGAACAAAAATTTATAGAACAGGCATTTATTTGCAAAAGCTATGGAGCGGCAGTGATTGTAATGGCTTTTGATGAAGTGGGGCAGGCAGATACAAAAGAAAGGAAAGTAGAAATTTGCCACCGGGCATATAAAATACTCACAGAGCAGGTAGGCTTTGATGCACAGGATATCATCTTTGACCCAAACATTTTTGCCATTGCTACCGGCATTGAAGAACACAGCAATTACGCAGTAGATTTTATTGATGCCACTAAGGAGATCAAACAGTTAATGCCACTTACAAAAGTGAGCGGCGGCGTGAGCAACGTCTCTTTTTCTTTTAGAGGCAATGATCATGTGAGGGAAGCTATCCACAGCGTGTTTCTATTTTATGCCATCAAAGCAGGAATGGATATGGGCATTGTAAATGCGGGCCAGTTAGTAGTGTACGACGAAATTGAGCCTTCTTTAAAACAACTTTGCGAAGATGTTATTTTAAACAGGAACAATACCAACAATGAGGCAACGGAAAGTCTGATTCAATTTGCAGAGACCGTTAAAGCCAAAGGCAAAGAAAATATAAAGGATGAAAGGTGGCGGGAAGAAGTTGTAGAAAAGCGTATGGCGCATGCGCTCGTAAACGGCATAACAGATTACATTGATGCAGATACTGAAGAAGCTCGATTAAAATACCCTAAACCGCTTGATGTGATTGAAGGGCCATTGATGGATGGAATGAACATTGTAGGCGACCTTTTTGGTGCAGGTAAAATGTTTCTGCCACAAGTGGTAAAAAGTGCCCGGGTAATGAAGAAAGCAGTGGCTGTGCTCACTCCATTTATAGAACAAGAAAAAGAAGATAGAAAACAAGCGCACATAACGGCAGGAACAGTAAACGTGGAAGCGGCTGGAGCACCTAAAATTCTTTTGGCTACAGTAAAAGGCGATGTTCATGACATAGGAAAAAACATAGTTGGAGTAGTGCTGGGTTGCAACGGGTACGACATTATCGATCTTGGCGTAATGGTTTCTGCCGATAAAATTTTAAGTGAAGCAAAAAAACACAATGTTGATATCATTGGGCTAAGTGGTCTCATCACCCCTTCACTTGATGAAATGGTGCACATTGGCAGGGAAATGAAGCGCCTGAAAATGGACATTCCTTTATTAATTGGCGGAGCTACTACCAGCCGTATGCATACTGCCGTAAAAATTGCTCCTGAGTACGATCTGGGTGTAGTGCATGTGCTGGATGCAAGCCGTAGTGTAACCGTTGCCGGTAGTTTATTAAATAAAGAAAGCAAGCCGATTTTCCTTAAGGGCATTAAAGCAGAATATGAGAAACTCAAATTTGATTTTGCAAATAAAAAATCTGTAAAGCAATACATGCGGTTTGCAGAATCGCAACGGAATGGGGCAGCTATTAATTGGGAAAACTATGCACCCATTAAGCCCGCTTTTACCGGTACGAAAATTTTGGAGGATTACCCGCTGCAAGAGATTGCAACTTATATTGACTGGCAGCCATTTTTTATCGCATGGGAAATGCATGGAAAATTTCCTGCAATTTTAAGTGACGAAATTGTTGGTGTAGAAGCTACCAAACTATACAAGGAAGCCCAAATTCTTTTAGAGAAAATCATCCATGAAAAATGGCTTTCTGCACATGGAGTAGTTGGCTTTTGGGAGGCTAGTAAGCCAGCTCCAGATTCTGTAAACGTACACAACAATGGCAGGGTTACAAAGCTCGAGTTCTTACGCCAGCAAATAAAAAAAGCTTCCGGAGAACCAAACCTGAGCCTCGCAGATTTTATTGCCCCTGCAAACACCCCAGTGCAGGACCACCTCGGTGCATTTTCTGTTACCATCAAGGGCATTGAACCACACATTAAGCGTTTTGAAGAAAACCTGGACGACTATAATAAAATTATGTTGCAAGCGCTGGCCGACCGGCTTGCAGAAGCGTTTGCAGAATTGCTTCATCAAAAAACCAGGACCGAATACTGGGCTTATGTGAACGAAGAAACGCTTACAACAGCACAATTAATACAGGAAGAATACCAAGGCATTCGCCCCGCACCCGGATACCCGGCCTGCCCCGACCATACAGAAAAATATAAACTGTTTGAATTGCTAGGTGGCGAAGAGGCAACAGGAATTCACCTCACCGAATCGCTTGCTATGTACCCGGCATCATCTGTTTGCGGTTGGTACTTTGCTCACCCGCAAAGCAAGTACTTTGGCGTAGGCAAAATTGAAAAAGACCAACTTGCCGATTACACTCAACGAAAAGAAATGAGTATCGAGGAGATGACAAGGTGGCTAAGGCCAGTGCTTGAATAAGATTAAACAAAAAAGCTGTCTCATAAGTATCAGCCTTTTTTTATTTTCTTTTTTTGGGGTGGTTTATGCACATATCATTGAATAATTTTTGTTGTTGTTCATGCAATTATGCTGCTTACTTTTTTGTCTTGAGAGTATGGCAAAACGACCTGTTTTAAAACTCGTATTTAAGGCGTATCATCAGCGGCAGGCGATGCTTTTTCCGCCCAGCCTTAATAAACTCATTAAGATTAATGACACGGTAAGAATTATAGGTGATACTCAGCAAGGTAGATATCCAAGCCCTTTTGCGTTTGTATAAAACTGAGTGGTGCGATCAGTTACCATCCCGGTATGTAATTAAAAGTACTGGTGTAGGCCTACAATAATATTTACAGCAGTCTTAAAATAGACGAGGCGCTTCAACAAAACATTCATTTTATGTGGCTCAGTGGCAAAGAGGTAAAACATACCTGGTTATGCAAAGAAGCCCTGGCCTGCAGCTCTAGGCCCCATGGGGCAGCACATGAAAACAAAGGCACTTGCAGCAAGGCCACCAGAACGGGATTTTTGCAACAGCTAACAATGTATCAGGCTAGTAACTGCCACGGTTTTCCGCTAAATGGATTATGCCACAAAAGCAAAGAAAACAGAATAATAGAAGTTAATCATCGCCTCAGTAAACTGAAACAAGAAGCCAACAGGGGATTATTGAGCGACGAGGGAATAACAAAAAGAAGACAGCGCTGCAGGGATGTGGAACCTGTGTTTGCCAACATAAAAAATAACCACGGGCAAACGTTTCATGCTACGTGGTAAACAAAAAGTCACCATTGAACCAGCACTATTGGCACTAGCACATAATCTTCGCAAAAAAAGCCTCCACAACATCAAAAAAAGCCCCTTAAAGAGCGGCCTTTAGATAAATATTTCCTGTTGTGCTTACTACGGCCACCTTAAAAATCAATTCCTCAAAATTATCAGCCCAAAATAAGCGTACAAAAAACCGTCTCACTTATTAATGAAACGGTCTCAAGTATATATAGTACTCAGGATCCCCGCCAGCTGGCGGGGCGGAGGGATCTTTTCTAATTAATCGTCCAGGTTTCTCTGCCTCTCAATAATTTATCGAGATCACCTTTGCCTGATTTGGCCAGCGCTTCCTGCAACTGCATTTCCATCATGTCTTCATAACAAGGCCGGTCTGTTTCATAAAACACGCCAAACGGCCTTGGCAGATGTCCTTCTAATTTAGGATCATCAAACATGCGGATGAGTATCTGCGCCTTGTAAAAATCTTTTTCATCATGCACCCACAAATCATCTGTGCTGGCTCCATCACCCAATTCAACTATCACGGGCTTGAAGCCTTCTAACTTTATACCTTTATTTTGAGTTGCCCCAAAAACCAGCGGTTTACCTTGCTCAAGGAAAATTACCTCATCGGCTTTGCTGCTCTTTTCTGTAAAAACTTCAAAAGCGCCATCGTTAAAAATATTGCAGTTCTGGTAGATTTCTAAAAAGGAACTGCCTTTGTGATGGTGGCTTCGCAAGAGCATTGCCTGCAGGTGTTTGGGATCTCTATCCATAGACCGTGCAATAAAACTTGCATCGGCACCCATGGCCAGTGCCAGTGGATTAAAGGGATGATCGATGCTTCCCATGGGCGTACTCTTGGTAATTTTCTTCTCTTCAGAAGTAGGAGAATATTGTCCTTTGGTAAGGCCATATATCTGGTTGTTGAACAATAACAGGTTGACATCAAAATTTCTGCGCAACATGTGAATGGTATGATTGCCGCCGATACTTAAACTATCGCCATCGCCAGATACGATCCATACACTTAAATCGGGCCGTGCGGCTTTGAGCCCACTAGCTACCGCAGTTGCACGGCCGTGAATGCTGTGCATCCCATACGTATTCATGTAATACGGAAAGCGGCTGCTACAACCAATACCACTTACAATCACAAAGTTTTCCTTTGGGATGCCCAGTGTAGGCATGATCTTTTGCACCTGTGCAAGAATAGAATAATCGCCGCAGCCGGGGCACCATCGTACTTCCTGGTCTGTTGCAAAGTCTTTAGGAGTGAGGGCGGGTTTTTCTGCAATGGTTGATGCTGACATATTTAAAGTTGAAGTACAAATTTACTGAAAATTATATCCCATAAATGCATGTTTAACTAAGTGATGGCTGCCTTCTACAGGAAAACTAAACTTATATAAAAGGCCGTTGGTAAACCAACGGCCCCGACCTATTAAGGTCTCAAATCATAGATGAAGACAACATCGGTTAACATTTGCTCACCGAAGGAGTCCATGATTTATTACTAGACATTTATACCTCCTTTTTCTTTGATGAGGTATAAATTTAGTAAGAAAACTCACCCGAAAAAAAATTTTCTATGCAACAAAAGGCCTGGGATTTTGTTGCCGCCATTATCTTTTTTGCAGTGCATCCCAATATTCTGCAGCACGCCTTGTGTGTGGCACTACGATGGTGCCGCCTACAATATTGGCCACTGCAAAAACTTCATACATTTCAGTGGTCGTTACCTTCAACTCGTGTGACTTACCCAGGTGGTATTTAATGCAATCGTCGCACCGCAAAACCATGCTGGCTAAGAGTCCCAGCAGTTCTTTGGTTTTTTCATCAAGGGCGCCGGCGGCATAAGTATTGGTATCCAGATTCCAAAGTCGTTTGATCACCAGGTTATTTTTGCTTAGAATGAGTTCATTCATCCTTGTGCGGTAGTCGTTAAATTCAGTTACCAGATCACTAATAAATTTAATATTTAAAGCAAAGTTAAATTAGCAAACGCAGACAGTAAAAGACTAAATCAAAAGTGCTAACTTTCAAAGCGCAACCATAATAATGATGATAGTACCGTTATGAGATTTAACCTGTAAGCTGCCTCCAATTTCATCTACCCGCTTCTGCATGTTTTTGCGGCCGTTGCCTAAACTATTGTCTGTTTTCAAACCCGTTCCATTATCTGACACTTCAATAAGAAAGTTTCCATTTTGCATTTCCATTATTAAAGTGGCCTGAGACCCACCAGAGTGTTTCAAAATATTATGAAGGGCTTCTTTCACGATCAGGAAAAGGTTTTTGCGCAGCACACCGCTTAGCTCGCTGGTTAGTGGTAGTTCGGCCGAAATGTTACATCTAAATTGAATACTGCTACCATCAAAAAACGACACCCCGAATTGCCTCACATACTCTGTAAAGGTTTGAAGGGAATCATTTTCTGCGTTTAAGCTCCAAATAATCGTATTCATCCTTAGGGCAATTTCCGTGGCCGTACTTGAAATTTTTTGAGAAAATTTTACCCTGTCAGCACTCAGCATAGAAGAGTTTTCTTGCCCCATTAAATCGCTTAACATTCTGATACTGCTCAAACCCCCTCCTACATCGTCATGCAGGTCTGCAATGATGCGCTCCCTTTCTAACATGATTGCCTGCTGCCTGGTATATGCAGCATTGATCAATGACTTTTCGTTGTTGGCTATCTTATGTTGCAAAGCAACTGTGTACAGAAAAACGTCAATGAGTATACTTATCATAACTGGAACATATACATTGGCGCCGTTGAAAAAACCATTTGGGTTTTTAGCTAAGTAAAGAGAAATGATAAGCGTAATAGAGCTCCCTATCAGAATCATAATACTTCCCCATATAATGTAACGAGAGTAAGAAACTTTGTACTTAAACAATGCAGTTACCACATATAGTTGTAGCGGAAATAGCAATAGGCCGGTGATGTAATAAACCGGGTCGTAGCTAAGTTGCAGCAGGTTGCCCAGCAGGCAACTGAGCGACAGGAGCAGGTATAAGGCTATTAAAAAGATGAAAATTTTATAGAGCGGCCGGGACCGATGCTGAAGGCCGAGGTAATACATTACGAATAGTGAGTAAAACACACTGATAAGAAATTGAACCGGCCGTTTAAATAAATTGAACCTTTCAATTGCTTCCGTATCAGCGGGTGCAATGTTGAAAAAGAATTCCGGGATAGCCACGAGATAGTAAACCGACATCAACAAGAGATACATGGCATACGAGAGGTACTCTCTTTTTCTTAAAATGCTGTATTGTATAAAAAAGAAAATGGCCATAAACAGGACCACGCTTTCAAAGAAAAAAATAAAATACTCGCTTAATAGAGCCATACCTTTTGCAAAACCAATATGATAGTAATGCCGAAATGTAAGTTTGAAAATAAACCTTTTTGCAGAACTGTATGCGGCCGATCTGCTGAAGAATCAACGGGCTGCTCTCTTAGCGTTTTAAGTATAGGTTAACAGCTTCTACCCTGGTATTTACCTGCAATTTCTTGTAAATGTTTTGTACGTGCTTCCGTACCGTGCCCCAACTGATGTCTAACACATCGGCCACTTCTTTGCCGATTAGGCCTTTGGCTAATTGTTCTAAAACCATTTTTTCCCTCTCGCTCAACGTTTCTACCAAGGCATTGTCTTTACCCATCTTGGTAAAGCTGGCCACCACTTTGCGGGCAATGCTGCTGCTCATGGGACTTCCCCCGGCAAGCATATCGTCCAGCGCTTCTATTATTTTTTGGGGACCTTCTGTTTTCAATATATATCCGCTGGCGCCAGCCTTTAAGGAGTCAAATATTTTGTCGGTGTCTTCGTAGGCTGTGCACATTAAAAATAGCATGGAAGGAAATTGGTTCTTAAGCGCATTTACACATTGTATACCGCTTGCGCCCGGCAGGTTAATATCCATCAAAACAACTAGTGGTTTTACACGGGGAATTTCACGAATCGCCTCCTCTGCGTTACCATAGCTGCCGGCCAAACTGTAATGTTCGCTCATCTCTATCATGAGGCTCATGCCCTCCCGCAGGTCAGATTTGTCTTCTACAATACAAACTATCTTTTTTTCGTGCACCATCTGTTTCAAAATTACTCTTTTGACAAGGCTGTTAAATACCCTTTTGAGCGTAGAAAATTATTTATCAGCATCTGCCAGGAAATCTTTTATTCCAAGCAAAATTTTGTTGGCCATTTCCTGCTGAAGGTTTTCATCCATAATCAGGGCTTCTTCTGCAGGATTACTTAGAAAAAGCGTTTCTACCAGCACGTTGGGGTACTCAGTAGGGCTGTTAAGCATAAAATTAAAAGACCCGATTACCCCGTACTGCCGGAGCCCCAACTCCTGCATACGCTTGTTTACAAACTCATTGAGTTTTTTGTAGCCCACATACCGGTAATGCGTGCTGGTACCACCTGCCCGGATAGGGTCTGACGAAGAGTTTAAATGGATGCTTACCAAAAGGTCAGGCAGGCTATCTCTGTACAACAGTATACGTTCTTTGTTTTCTACCAGTTTTTCTACCGTCCTTGTCATGATAACTTTTGCGGCTTCCGCCTGCAATAGTTTTTGAAGCTTTAAGGTTACTGCAAGGGCGAGGTTCTTTTCTAAAGAACCAGTCGGCCCGGCTGCGCCGGTGTTGCTGCCTCCGTGGCCAGCATCCAAGGCTATCGTCAATTTATCAAGGGAAAGTTGGCGGGGCTGTTGTTTAATTTTAATAACAAGGGTATTGCCCTTATAATAAATTTGATGGCCCCAATGCTGTGCATGCTTTAGTTTTATTTTAATGCGGAAGATATCGTCTGCCACCTGTTCATAATCTACACTCTCAATCTCTTTGGCTGTCTGTAGTTGAGATATCCAGTTGGTATTACTGGTTGCTCCAAAAACATCTACAATAATTCTTGAGGGGTTTATTTCCTGCATACTTTGATACGGGAGGCGGGCAGTTAGAGATAGGTTTATATAGTCGTATCGTTCATCTCCATACACTGACCACGAACCTGTGAGTGAAGCTGGTGTAAAACTGCCCTTAGGCATTAACGTTACCAGGTCATCTGGTATATAGGCTATTCTGTTTTTAGCCAACTGAATTTTGTAATCGCTTCCGATTTTGCCTACCACTTTTAATTGAACGAGGCTATCCAGGTAGCCAATCTTTGCTCCACCCAGCCTGTCATCGCCCAAGCCATATTCTAAATGGGCGAGCCTGCCTTTCGTAAGCAGCACATCAGATGCAAAGGATGACATTACTGAAAACTGGTAGCGGGTCTCTTTGCTGATACGCCTGCCAGAATCACTGAGCGTTATGGGAATTTTAATTGACTTAAAACTATCTGCTGCTTGTATGGTGTACTCTCCCTGGTAAATACCTTTCATGCCAGCTGCGTATTTTGGAGGCATTTCATATAGTGGCATATTTTTAAAGGCTGTGACCGTTGCTCCAGGCAAGGCTTTTACTTTGAAATGGATCTTATCGCCGGGCAACAACAGCAAGTTACCTTCAGGGAAGGTTTGAATGCTTTCTATATCCAGCGTCTTAACGGCCTCAGGAGTCCTGGGGGCCACATAGCTATACAATATTTTTTTTGTAGCAGCTTTTTTGTTGAGGGCTGTTGCGGTAATTAAAAATAAACTATCTGCTCCCTGCATATTTATTTCCGCTGCGAACCCTCCTGTGTTGTACACTTTTACAGGCACATCGTTTATAGTAAGCGTGCAGGTTTTACAAGTGCTGCCAACAATAAATTGCCGGGCAGCAGTAACCTTATTTTCTTCCCTTGTTCCGTTTACAAGATTTATAAATGGAGTCTCTATATTCTGAGCCAACAAATTCGGACACTGTAAGAGGATTATGGCAAGTGCAATTCCTCCATTCATCAATATATTCCTCAGCATATTCTTTGCTTTTATTATTTGTACGGATAAGTTTGTGCTTTCTCAACCCCAGGGTCGCTATAAATTACAACTTTCAAAACTACCCTGGTTATCTTTACTGCTGTATGCAAGATAACTCTCCTTCAAAACCTTGAAAGTAAAAATTCTGATAAATACTTTGGGGGGAAATGCGCCTAAAAAATGGAGTGGGGTGAGCCAGGCTCATAACCGTTGCCGGCATGCCAATCAAAACGAAAAAGCCACTCCAAAAAATGAAGTGGCTCCAGTAACGTTTTAAGAAATTAATTACCAGGGATATTTATTTTCAGCAATCAGCTTGTCTGCAATTCTTCTCCGTGCTTCTTTACTGTTGAAAGGCGCTGTTTTGGTAAACCGCTTTAATCCCAACAACATCATGCGCTGTTCATCACCTTCTGCAAATGCATTGATAGCTTCTTTGCCTGCCTTATTCACTGCATCTACTGCGTCGTTCAGGTAACAGCCTACTATATCTTTTTGCAAAGAAGTAGCTGCATCGCCCAGCTTATCGTTCATTTTTATCAATCTAAGCAAGGCGCTTTCAGCGTTAAAAGTCAGAATGCTCATATCAGCAATGTTCATCAATATTTCCTGCTCATTGCTCAGGCTCATCATTAGCTTTTGAACCGCTGCGCCGGCCGTCATTAAAATGGCCTTTTTCATTTGCACAATCGTTTTTTTCTCGGCGGCAAATGCTCCTTCGTCTTCACTGCCAAAATCGGGGATGCTCATCAGCTCCTTAGAAACCGCCATGGCAGGCCCCATCAGATCTAGTTTACCTTTCATGGCACGCTTCAACATCATGTCTACTGTAAGTAAACGGTTTATTTCATTGGTACCTTCATAAATACGATTGATACGGCTATCCCTGTATGCACGGCTTATCATGTACTCATCACTAAATCCATTACCCCCGTGTATCTGCACCCCTTCATCAACAATCAGATCAAGCACTTCGCTGCCATCTACTTTTAGCATGGCACATTCTATAGCAAATTCTTCTGCTGCTCCCAATAACGCTTCATTAAAAGGTTTGCCTGCAGCTTCCAGTTCTGTTTCTTTATCGTCTATCCATTTAGCAGTTCTGTACAATGCACTTTCGCACACCCATGTGCGGATAGCCATTTCTGCAATCTTATGTTTCATGGCGCCAAAACTGGCGATGGGCACTTTAAACTGTTCTCTTGTGTTGGCATATTGCACGCTTGCATCCAGGGCCATTTTAGCACCACCCAAAGCAGCAGCACATAGTTTTAAACGACCAATATTTAAAATATTAAAAGCAATAATATGACCCTTGCCAACTTCACCCAGCAGGTTTTCTACCGGCACTTTGCAATCCTGAAAATATAACTGCACGGTAGAAGATCCTTTAATTCCCATTTTGTGTTCTTCCGGCCCTTGTGTAAAACCTTCCATACCTCTTTCAACAATAAAGCTGGTAAATTTATCTCCATCAACTTTTGCAAATACGGTATATACATCTGCAAAACCACCATTGGTGATCCAGCATTTTTGCCCATTCAATAAATAATGTTTGCCATCTGCAGAAA
>JAYTBG010000098.1:0-5257 GCA_043737055.1 Chitinophagaceae bacterium
GGCATTGCCTACGCCCCAACTCCAGGGCAGCCAGCCAATACTTTTTTGCTGGCAATACTGCATGATAAATTTATAAGGGATACAACATTTACATTTTACCTCCATGGGTGCAAACTCTCCAATAAGCAGGTTGATATTTAATTTGATAGATTTGTCAATGGCAGTACTGATGCGGCTTTCACTAATACCAGAATCCCAGATATGCCAGGAGAATATAAGGCTATGATCCGGGTCTGCCGATACCAGCGCTTTACCATTCGTGAGCAGGTAACTTTCATTTCTGCCCCAGTTGGCGGCATCAATGATCAGCGGCACCTTGATGCCGGCAGCACGCATTTTTTTCACCACACGCTTGTAAGTATTCAAAAAGTCTTTTTGTTTTACGGTATCTGTGCCTGCTTCATTGGCAATATTCAGCAACAGGTATTTTTGATGCTTTTTAATAACAGCCAGCACATCCTTTTGCAACCAGTAGTCAACACATTCATCTAGCTTATCCCATTGGCCGGTGGCATCATGCAGTTCAATAATAGGGAGCATTTTATTTTTAATACAATTACCAATGATGGTATCTAACTGTTTGCCCCCGCCACCCCACTTCATCCACATAATTCGAACAGCGTTCGCACCAGTTTTAGCAATTTCCGGAAAGGATTTTTCACCCGTAGGATCGCTTACTACATTCATTTTATTGATACCCCTGAGGATGATTTTTTCACCGTTGGATGCATACAAGAAACGGCCAGACACATAACAGGTTGTGCGTATTTGCGGAGCCTGATGCCGAAAGGAGGAGATAAGCACCATTAAAGAAAATAGAAAAAAATAGCGGGTGATGTTCATAGTATGTGTCTTTTGTTATTTATAAACTTAAGCAATCAGAATGTTGTTCTAAGGTTTTTTAAGCGAAACAAATTATCCTTCGGTTATTTCTTTGTACCCCAATAGTTATTTTTTTAACTTCTTGCTATATGTCCAACGCTAGAATCTTTAGTTCCCTTTCTGTAAAAAGAAACTTTCTCCCCTTTTGTCATATTGAGTGAAAAAACAAAGGCGGAGATTTTGCTGATTCTATTGTTGGATGTTGACTGTAAACTGCCCACTGCAATGGCAGATTGAATAACACATTGCCCACCTATTAACGACTCTGCTGAAAAGAAATTGGTTTGCCCGTTTTTTCGCAACGCAGCAATTAAAAATGCAACTTCTGTTCTTTGGTTTACAAATAATGCTTCCTGCCAAGCAGCGGGCATTGCCGGGAAAGTTTTGACAACACCGTTATGACTTTGCAAGAGCATTTCATTTAGCGACTTTACAAAAGAGAAAGGCGTTTCTGCACACATACCCACTTCACGATACATGGTGTTATCGCCAATGCCCGGCAGATCGTAATAGTTTTTACGTTTTGAATATTTAAAAAAAGATTGGAAATTTTTATATGCTTCTTTGCCATCCTGCAAATATGCATAGGCCCCTGCAGCCCAACTGTACGACCAGGAACTTCTGTCGTTGCCAGATAATGTTGTCCAGTAGTTGATGGATTTACGGATGAGGGTTTCGTTTGCTTTTGAGAAAGCCGAAAAGATGCCAAACGGGTATATCATCATCATGGATGAGAAATGACGGTGGGCGGTTTCGAGCGCCACATCTTTCCCTATCATAAAGCCTGTTTCGTTTACCGGATAATCAATTAGGTTGGCTAATATATCTTTCCAGGTATTTAATAGCGGGTAGATTTTATACAGCAACAAACTGTCATCCATACTATATCGGTAGTACAAGTAATAGTTATGCATTGCCCAGGTAAGGTTGCCCGTTTCCCGGTTGTAGTAGGGTGCTACACTATCATCAGGATTTACCTCACTCAATAAATTAAAGCTGCTTGCCCTGCCCAGACCTGCAGAATTATACCGGTATTTTTCCGGTACATTTTGTATCATGGCAGCCTCATGTTCATCTAATGCTTTGCCTCGTGGAAGAGCTGCCTCAAGATTGTTAGAGGACAATAGATGGCCATACATAAATTGCGTATTGAGATTCCTCAATATACCCTGCCATAGCGTATGGGAATACCATGCCCCCATCAAATCCATTATTTGTAGATTGCTGCGCATGCTGCTACAGGTAGTGTATTGCTGTATCCAGTAGTAATTATTTATTCTTGCATCGGGCACTTCCACAAACGATTTTATAGGTGGCGGAAAACACAAATTGGATATTCTCTCATCAATATTTTTTATGGTAAAAACAATGGCCTCCTCATTTAAACTTGCCGTGCAGGTAAAGCCCCCCATAATTTTATTCAGGCGGTTAAGCAATATAAACCGGGCATCTCCATTTACTAATTTTCCCCTGAATTTACCTGGATATTGTTCGCAGGAAGAGCGTCCTTTGCGAACCCATACATGGCCCTGTTCAATCTCCTCGTTTTCCTGGCAGGCAACAGGCCCCATGCGCCATACCGCTTTCGATTGTTTTATCAAAATGCTGGCAGAGGCATCATCATACCAAACGAATTTCACAAAGTCGTTTTCGAGTGTTTGTAAAATGGCAGGAAGTTTTCCTTCCTCTTCGTTGTAAAAAAATGGTTCAGTAGACAACGACGAGGCAATTGCTGGCTCCGAAGAACTATCGGCAATTACATTTTTGCTTGGAAGTATTGCTCCCAAACCTACCGTGGTTATACTGGCAATAAATGAACTTCTTTTCATGATCATTCAATATTATAAACAGTATTTACCAATTGAACTCACAAAACTCTACTTTGTATAACTGCTGTATTTCCCCGCATTATTTATCTAATAATAGTAGCGTTTTAACGGTGCATACCTCCTACCTAAATGACCCAGATCATGCTTCATATTCGTATGTATTAAGACCGTTGATAATCTTTTTTTTTCATTACCGGTTTAAAGCACCTTGTCCTGATAATCACATGGCGCTCCGCAGGAATTCTGTTGCTAAATATTCTATGATAAGTGCAATCGGCAATCTGCCTATTTACGACCTACGCCAATTTATATCCATCCCTATATTGACGTTTTACAAACTGGTTGGCTTGTTCAAAATTAGTGATGCGCATATTTTTCGCATCCCATAACAATTTTTTTCTGCCTGGAAATTCTCCTTTTTCATCCTTAATATTCCAGGACCGGAGTGCCAAATTACCCATCAGGATTGTTTCGGTTAATGGACCAGAATATTCAAATGGAGAACTCAATTCATTTTTACCATAACCGGCAATGCATGCGTTTACCCATTGTATATAATGCCCCTCCGGCACCCGTTTTACTTTAGGAGTAATTCTTACTTGTTTCATTCTTGACGTGGGAAGTAAAGTTGGATTTTCTGCATAAGTACTGCACATTATTTTACCCTTGGTGCCGGTAATGATGGCGCCTCCACCCCAGTCTCCCATTGGCTCATCTGCACCTAACTCTTCCGGGCGCTCTGGTAGTATTCCACCATCCATCCAATATAGCCTTACATCGGGCTTTCCGTTTTGCCCGGGAAACTTTAGTTTCAAAGAAGATGCGGCAGGGAAGCTTTCAGGATGATAGGATGCATTCCACATTTCCTCGTATAAATTCACGACACTACATTCTACCTGAGAGGGATAACTTAATCCTACGGTTTTAAAAACAGGGTCAATAATATGGCAACCCATATCGCCTAGAGCACCGGTGCCAAATGAATGGTAACCCCGCCAGTTAAAGGGCACAAATTTCTTGTTGTATTCCTCCCACTGGTTTGGTCCAAGCCAAAGATTCCAATCCAATTCTTTTGGCACATCATCTTTTATCGTCGGCTTTGCAAAACCTTGCGGCCATATTGGCCTGTTCGTCCAGCAATGAATATGCGTTGCATTACCAATGAGGCCGGCATTGTACCAGTCCTGCATCTTTCTAACCCCTTCGCCGGATGATCCCTGGTTGCCCATCTGCGTAACCACCCGGTATTTTTTTGCAGCTTCTGTTAAAATTCTGGCTTCATAAATATCATGCGTAAGTGGTTTTTGCACGTATACATGTTTGCCCCTTTGCATAGCATCAAATGAGGCTACAGCATGTGTATGGTCAGGTGTGGAGACAGACACAGCATCAATGTTTTTAGATTCTTTATCAAGCATTGCCCGGTAGTCTTTAAAATACGATGCTTTAGGAAATGCTGCTCTTGATTTCACCGCCATTCTATCATCTACATCACACAAAGAAACGATGTTTACTTTGGGGCTTTTAGCAAACTCTGCCAGGTCGCTTTCCCCTTTGCCCCCAATGCCGATGCCGGCAATATTGAGTTTATCACTTGGGGCAGTAAAGCCCGGGCCGCCTAATACGTGCCGTGGCACAATATAAAATCCAACGGCCGCCACCGCGGCGTTTTTAATAAAATTTCTTCTTGAATTTTTGATGATTGATTTTTTCATGATTACTTTCTATTTTGAAGCTCATTAAAAATTTCTGATTACATTTTTTACTAACGCTTGCTAATCGGTTTGCTACCGTTCCTCTGTCACAAATTCATAATTGCCCGATCCAACTTCAATAACTGCATACCCCTTTTCATGGCGCTGCGCTTTAAAATCATTGGACGTAGCAATATTTTTCCCAGCTTCCGTTATCACCGCATTCTCCCTGGCAGGTAGCCAGATTTCTGCAGTAGTATTTACCGGTATAGATACCATTATCCGAAAGCGATCGCCCTCCCTTTTCCAGTCACTCTTAATTAACCCATGTATGGATAGGTAATCACCTCTTGCCCACGTGAGCTCTGAAGGTTGTGGCTTGATGATTATTTTTTTGTACCCGGGGGCCCCTGCGTTTATGCCTAACAGTGATTTGTAAAACCATTCATCTATAGAACCAAACATCGGGTGGTTGTACGAGCTAGACTCTGGCTTAGCCCACGATTCCCATAAAGTAGTGGCATCATTGGCCAGCATATATCCCCAACCGGGAAAAGCTTTTTTATTGGCAATACTATAAGCCAATTGGTTATTGTCGCTCTCCCTTAATACATCAAACAACATCATGGTGCTAAAAATACCGGTAGATAAATGGCCCTTGTGCCGTTCAAATTCCTGCAGCAGTACTTCCATTGTTTTTTCTTTTTCGGGCGATAAATTATACCACAAGGCAAATAATTGTGCCGCCTGTGTTGCATTGTCAAACCTGCCCGTGGCAGGCACTAAATATTTTCTGACAATATTATTTTTAATGTTGAGGGCAAGTCGTGCATACTTTAAAGAGTCTTCTTT
>JAYTBG010000099.1:0-2079 GCA_043737055.1 Chitinophagaceae bacterium
TGATATTGTAAAACCATATATCCATCCATCTCTTTATAAATGGCAATACCCGGCCCGGTCGATGTTGCAGGCGGGCGCAACTATTTGCGGTGCAAGCGATTGGTCTGTAAGTTCTGCCAATCCATTTGATGCAATCTATCGTGCAGAAACAAGGCGGGGGCCAATGGGCGTATTAGACAGTACTCAATGTATGCCAAGGTTAGCTATGTTGTATGCTTATACCATTAATGCTGCTAAAGCAATGATGGCAGAAAAAAAGATCGGTTCGTTGGTGCCGGGAAAATCAGCCGACATTATTATGCTGGATAGAGACATCTTAACCGTAACACCGGAAGCCATGAAAGAAACCTGTGTGCTCTGGACCATGTTTCAGGGAAAGAAAGTGTATGAGGCCGGACAGAAATGAAATGGATGACAAGTGTTTTTTAATTTTTTTTATTTGCAAATAGTTGCTAAAGATGAAGGCCCCTGATTTGATAGTAGCTGGGATGAAAACTTTTATTGAATGAGAATATCGAACACAATTTTTAAAGAACAATCATGAACAAAAGACTGATTATTTTCCCCGCTTTATTGATGCAATTTTTGTTTGCACAATCCCAAACTAAAGTGATTGACATGCACATTCATTCCTACACCGAAAGCGATTTTGGTGGGCGTGAACCTGCAACAGATCATTATGGAAACAAAGGTGCTGTAAGTGCAGCAGCGCATTTATCAGCAACATTTGCTGCATTTAAAAAGTTTAATATCGTGAAAGCTGTTGTAAGCGGTAATCCTGAAAGCGTGGAGAATTGGACAGCAAAAGATAGCGAGCATATTGTAATAAAAGGAATTTTGATGTTTGCTCCCGGCGATTACGGCATCGACTCAATTCAATTTGAGCAAATGATTCAAGACAAAAAGATTGAAGTGTTTGGAGAGGTAGCACCTTACTACAGCGGCACCACGCTAAGCGACTCGGCCTGGCAACCTTATTTGCGTATTTGCGAAAAATATGATATTCCGGTAGCGGTGCATACCGGTGGTGGCGAACCTGGTGGAACCTATTCCTGGTCGCCGAAAGCAAGGCTTAGATTATCCGATCCTTATTTAATTGAAGATGTTTTAGTTCGATATCCAAAACTTAGAATTTACCTGATGCATGCCGGAGGAGAAGACTGGCCGGAGCATGCCCTAAGGATGATGGCCTATTATAAGCAACTGTATATAGATCTTGCTGTGATGCTTTGGGTAGAACCCAACACACAACGGTACATAAAAGGGCTCCTTAAAAATATCAAGGAGGCAGGCTATCTCAACCGGGTAATGTTTGGCTCCGACCAAATGCTTTGGCCCGATGCCATTGAAAGATCCATCCGTTTTTTAAATAGCTTAACTTTTCTTACCAAAAAAGACAAGGAAGATATCCTGTACAATAATGCGGCAAGGTTTTTAAAAATGAAAAAATAAATAGCGTTATGAAATCAAATTTTATCGCACGAAAATATTTTATAGCGCTCATCATTGTTGGCTCCTTTCACCTGGTGGCAAATGCGCAAAAGCTGCCAAGGGTAATCATCCTGGCTACAGGAGGAACCATGGCCGGTAAAGGCAGTAGTCCTGATAGGGCGGCCTATGAATCCGGCAAAATTCTTATCAAAGATTTATTAGTTGCCATCCCCGGCATTAATAAACTGGTAGATGTACAAGGCGAACAAATTGCCAATGTAGCCAGCTCCAACATAACAATAGAAATCTGGATGAAGCTGGCAAAGCGAATCAAGGAAATATTTACCAGGAACGAAGCGGATGGAATTGTGATTACGCATGGCACCGATACGCAGGAAGAAACAGCCTACTTTTTAAGTCTCACTATCCGTTCAGATAAACCGGTTGTGCTTACGGGATCAATGCGGCCATCCACCGCCATCAGCGCAGACGGACCAAAAAATTTGTACGATGCCATCCTCGTGGCCGCTGCTCCGCAAAGCAAAGGCAAAGGGGTAATTCAAAGTTTTAATGAAATGATTTACGATGCAAAAAATGTAACGAAAATTAATACCATTAATGTAAATGCTTTTAGTGCACCCAATACCG
>JAYTBG010000100.1:0-12176 GCA_043737055.1 Chitinophagaceae bacterium
CGAGTAAAGTTAAATTAACTCGTGAAAATGGTAAACTAGTTCGTGTAGCTAAAAAATCAGGGGAGGTAATCAAATAATGAGCACAACAAATAACGCTGCTAGACTAGCAGACAAATACCGGAAAGAAGTAGTTCCTGCGCTTATGAAAAAGTTCAGTTACAAAACTGTAATGCAAGCTCCTAAGCTTACCAAGATTTGTTTGAATCGTGGTGTAAACGGAGCAGTGAATGATAAAAAGCTTATAGATATAGCTATCGATGAACTTAGCAACATCACTGGTCAGAAAGCAGTTTCTACATTATCTAAAAAAGATATCTCCAACTTTAAATTGCGCAAAGCAATGCCAATTGGAGCACGTGTTACTTTACGTGGTGTAAAAATGTATGAATTCCTGGATAGGTTGGTATCGGTTTCTCTACCACGTGTACGAGATTTTAAAGGTATTAATGACAAAGCTTTTGACGGCCGTGGTAACTATACCCTGGGTGTTACTGAGCAGATCATTTTTCCTGAAATTGATATTGACAAGGTAAACAAGATCACTGGTATGGACATTACTTTTGTAACCTCCGCCAGCACCAACGAAGAGGCTTTTGAATTGCTGAAAGAGTTAGGTATGCCTTTTAAGAATATTAAAAAGTAAGTTGATTTTAATACTTAGTATAAAGTACTGAGATTACAGAAAAAAGTCTAAAATCTAAGTACTTAGTACTTAATACAAATATAAAAATTATGGCAAAAAAATCAGTTGAAGCCAGGCAAAGAAAGAGAGCTAAAATGGTAGAGAAGTTTGCAGAAAAAAGGGCAGCCCTTAAGGCCGCCGGTGATTATGCAGCGTTAGATCTTTTACCAAAAAATGCCTCACCGGTTCGTTTAAAAAACCGTTGCCAGCTTACAGGTCGTCCTCGTGGTTACATGCGTCATTTCGGTGTAAGCCGTATCATGTTTAGAGACATGGCCCTGGCAGGTAAAATTCCTGGTGTAACTAAAGCCAGTTGGTAAAATCTTAGTACTCAGTACTTAGTACAAAGTACTTAGGCTGGATATCGCATTGTAATTAAATTATTTAATCAATTAACTAAACATAACAATGGTTACTGATCCAATCGCAGATTATTTAACAAGAATTCGTAACGCACAAATGGCTAACCACCGTATTGTTTTAATACCAGGTAGTAATTTGAAAAAACGCATAACCGAAATTTTGTACGAAAAAGGGTATATCCTCAAATATAAATTTGAAGATGACAACAAACAAGGTGTTATTAAAATAGCTTTAAAATACGACCCTACCACTAAGCTACCAGTTATCCAGAGTTTAGAAAGAGTGAGTCGCCCGGGTTTACGTACCTACGCAAAGCCAGGTGAGTTCAAACGGGTGAAGAATGGTCTGGGTGTTGCCATTGTTTCTACTTCTAAAGGTGTTATGACAGACAAAGAAGCAAAAGCACAGAATGTAGGTGGTGAGGTACTTTGCAATATATTCTAGTCAATTTTGATTAGCCGATTTGGGAATTTGGAAATGATTTTCTCTTCGTTACTTAATAAAAAATTACCCTAAGCCTTCTATACCGGCTGAACGTAATGACTTCATTTCCAAATTAACTAATTATCAAATTTTCAAATTTAAAGAAAATGAGTCGTATAGGAAAAAAGCCGGTTGGCATTCCAAGTGGTGTTACTATTTCGGTTAATAAAGACAACCGGGTTACCGTTAAAGGGCCAAAAGGTGAATTGCATGAGTCTGTTGATCGTGATATCACTGTAGAAGTAAAAGACAATACTGTTGAATTTTCTCGTCCTACAGATCAGATCCGCCATCGTGCTATGCATGGGTTGTACCGCTCCCTTGTAAGCAACATGGTTAAAGGTGTTACTGAAGGTTACAAAAAAGAACTTGAATTAGTGGGTGTGGGTTACAAGGCATCAAGCCAAGGCAACCTGCTTGATCTCGCTTTAGGCTATTCTCACAACATCCTTCTTGAAATACCTAAGGAATTAAAAGTAAGCACTGCCCAGGAAAAAGGTAAGAATCCTATTATTAGTTTAGAAAGCATCGATAAGCAATTGTTAGGTGCAGTTTCTGCAAAGATTCGCAGCCTGCGTAAGCCAGAGCCGTACAAAGGTAAAGGTGTGAAATTTGTTGGCGAAGTACTGAGAAGAAAAGCAGGTAAGTCAGCAGGTAAATAATTAACCAATTACATAATGTGATAATTCGGTAATTGATCGGCATATCTCAAAGCATTGCTTCATTACCACATTGGCTAATTTTCTAATTTTCAAATTAATTTCCGGCAGTATCGGAAAAATAAATAAAATACGATGAGTAACAATAAATCAAGCGCAAGACAAAAGATTAGATATCGCATCCGTAAAAAAATAAGCGGTACGCCATCAAAGCCACGTCTTAGTGTTTTTAGGAGCAATTCGGAAATATATGCTCAGCTAATTGATGATACCAATGGTGCCACTATTGCTTCTGCCTCGTCAAAGCAAAAAGATATCAGCGCTCAAAAGGTTGCTAAAACTGAAAAGGGCAAAATGGTTGGAGAGGCTATTGCCAAAAAAGCAACTGAACTGGGGATTAAGGATGTAGTTTTTGATCGAAGCGGTTACATCTACCACGGTCGTGTTAAGGCTGTTGCTGAGGGAGCCAGAGAGGGTGGTTTAGATTTTTAATACATTGTAGACTTGTGTGCCGACAGGCAGGTTAGAGATTGTGGGATTATGATTTGCCTGTACTCTTTCAACATCAAAAATCAAACATCGAAACTCATAAATAAAATTACATGTCAAACTTAATTGTAAATAAAATAAAGGCAGGCGACCTGGAGTTAAAAGAGAAAGTGGTTTCTATTAACCGTGTTGTAAAAACAACCAAGGGTGGTCGTGCATTTAGTTTTTCTGCTCTTGTGGTAGTTGGAAACGAAGCTGGGGTAGTTGGTCATGGACTGGGTAAGGCAAAGGAAGTACAAGAAGCCATTACCAAAGGGATTGAAGATGCAAAAAAGAACCTGATAAAAGTTCCTATCATGCATGGCACAATTCCTCATGAGCAATTAAGCAAAGAAGGGGCTGCCAAGGTTTTAATAAAGCCAGCCGCACATGGTACTGGTGTTATTGCCGGAGGTAGCATGCGTGCTGTACTAGAGAGCGCTGGTATTACCGACGTGTTGGCTAAGAACCTTGGTTCAGCCAATCCTCACAACGTAGTAAAGGCAACTTTTAAAGCATTAGCTACATTGCGTGAGCCAATTGCGGTTGCAAAAACTCGTAACATCTCTTTGAAGAAAGTATTTAACGGATAATCTCAGTACTGAGTACTAAGTACGGAGTACTTAGAAAAAGTGCAACAAACTTATAAAGATGGCAAAAATTAAAGTTACCCAGGTTAAAAGCGTAATCGACAGATCTGAACGTCAGAAAAGAACGATGATAGCGCTGGGATTAAAAAAAATGAATGCTTCTGTAGAAGTAGAAGCTACTCCACAAATCAGGGGTATGGTTACAAAGGTTAGCCACCTGGTAAAAGTGGAAGAACTAGCCTAGAAGCTGATAATGAATAATAGGTTAATTTATAATTATTCCACCATTTTTAATTATCAATCAAATAATTTTCAATTAAAAAAGCGAGCCCCGAATGCTTTCGGGGCGTAAGTTTAAAATAAAAGCAAACATGAAATTACATACGCTCAAACCTGCAAAAGGTTCTACACACAAAGCAATAAGAATTGGCCGTGGTGAGGCAAGTGGTAAAGGTGGTACCTCTACAAAAGGTAACAAGGGTGGACAAAGTCGTGCTGGTTACAAAAGCAAGAAAGCTTTTGAAGGTGGCCAGATGCCTATTCAACGTCGTATTCCAAAGCGTGGTTTTACAAACATCAACAGAATTGACTATAAAGTAATAAACATCGGCCAGGCAGATCATTATGCTGAAAAGTATGGTATTATAGAATTCTCTCTTGAGAATCTATATATTAATGGCCTTATCGGGCAAAATGATCTTGTGAAAGTTCTGGGTAATGGAGAGATAAAAGGAAAGTTTAGTTTCAGAGTAAATGCTGCCAGTGAAAAAGCCAAAGCGGCTATTGAAGCTGCGGGAGGTACTATAGAAATAGTAAAATAATTTCCCGATATTTGCCGACGCATAAAGATGATTTATGCGTTTTTTACTTTCAGAGCCACTAACTATTAAATCGAATTAATTCTGTGAAGAAGTTCATTACAACACTTAAAAATATTTGGAGCATTGAGGAACTGAGAAATAAAATAATTTTCACTCTTGTCTTGCTTTTCATTTATCGCCTGGGTTCCTTCATTGTGTTGCCCGGTATCGATCCTAATAAATTAGATAATCTCCAGGCGAATACCGAAGGCGGTATGCTTGGTTTGCTTAACGCTTTTGTAGGTGGTGCTTTTTCCAAAGCATCCATTTTTGCATTGGGCATCATGCCATACATTTCGGCTTCCATTTTTATGCAATTGATGACGATCCTCGTTCCTCAAATGGCAAAAATTCAAAAGGAAGGGGAAAGTGGTCGCAAGAAGATTAATCAATGGACACGTTACCTGACAGTCGTGGTGACTGCTTTCCAGGCTGCCGCTTACATTGGTTATTTAAATAGTCCTGGTATTGCAGAGGCGTTGATACCTGCTTATGGTAGATTCTTTTGGGTTTCAACAGTTATAATACTCACAGTAGGCACATTGTTCGTGATGTGGTTAGGCGAAAAAATTACTGATAAAGGTTTAGGTAATGGAACTTCCATTATCATTATGATAGGAATTCTTGCACGTCTTCCACAATCATTTATGGAAGAGTGGACATCAAGGTTGGCAGGTAATGGTGCCGGCGGTTTGCTAATTATGTTGGTTGAGATCGTTTTCCTGATAGCGGTTATCATGGGTTTGATTATGCTGGTACAAGGCACAAGGAAAGTACCTGTGCAGTATGCTAAGCAAATTGTAGGCAACCGTCAATTGGGTGGAGCTCGCAACTTCCTGCCTTTAAAAGTAAATGCAGCAGGTGTAATGCCAATTATCTTTGCTCAGGCTATTTTGTTCTTACCTACCATCTTCACAGGTTTTACCGGCGAGGGTTGGGCCAAATATTTTACAGATCATACCAACGTGGTTTATATGATTGTGTATTCGATTTGTGTGATCGCATTTACTTTCCTTTACACCGCTTTAATTTTTAACCCCAAGCAAATGGCTGACGAGTTGAAAAGAAACAATGGATTTATTCCCGGTGTAAAGCCAGGCCAGCCTACAGCAGATTACATTGGTACTATCATGGATAGAATTACTTTACCGGGTGCAGTGTTACTGGCGCTTGTGGGTATTCTTCCCGGCGTTTTTCAACTCGTGTTTGGTATGCAGCCAAATTTTGCAACATTCTTTGGTGGTACATCACTACTCATCATGGTTGGGGTAATTTTAGATACATTGCAGCAGATAGAAACCCAGTTGTTGATGCGTCAATATGATGGCCTCATGAGCAGCGGAAGAATCCAGGGAAGGCAGCAAACTGTCACTCAGGGTATCTAATTTAAAATTTATTAAAGATAAAATATTGCAAGCCCTGACGATAATCTCGTTAGGGTTTGTTGTTAAAGAAAGTTTACGATGATCATTTATAAAACAAAAGAGGAAATTGAAATTATGCGGCACAGTTGCCTGATGGTGGGCAAAACTCATGCAGTAATTGCAAAGATTTTAAAGCCCGGCATAACCACGCTGGAGCTGAACGATCTGGCAGAAGAGTTTATAAGAGACAACGGCGGTATCCCATCCTTCAAAAATTATGGCGGAACTTATCCCTTTGCCACCTGCATTTCGTTGAATGATGCAGTAGTACACGGGTTTCCATCCAAAGCGGAATTAAAGGATGGCGACATTATTTCCCTGGATATCGGGGTTTATAAAAATGGTTTTCATGGAGACAGCGCCTACACGTACGCCATTGGAGAAATTTCTGACGAAATAAAAATGTTGTTGAAAGTAACCAAGGCGTCGCTGTATAAAGGCATTGAAAAAGCAAGGGCTGGCAACAGGGTAGGTGATATTGCTTTTGCTATACAAGAGCATACCGAAAAGAAACACGGTTTTGGAGTGGTGAGAGATCTTGTTGGCCACGGCCTGGGAAGAAACATGCACGAAGAGCCGCAAGTGCCTAACTATGGCAAACGGGGAACGCTGGCAAAATTGAAACCCGGGATGGTCTTGGCGATAGAGCCAATGATTAATCTTGGTGTGAAGGAAGTTTACCAGGATGATGATGGGTGGACAATTCGTACCAAAGACAACAAGGCTTCCGCTCATTTTGAGCACGATGTAGCTATTACCCAGGGCGCACCGGACATACTTTCTTCTTTCGAAGAAATTGAGGCAGCGGAGAAGGCGAACATTAATTTAAGTTGGAGCTTTAATTAGGGGGAACAAAGGTGAAAAGTGAAAAGTGAAACTATTGAAGTGTATGCATCTTTTGCCAAATTTTTTCGCCTCAAGGTTTCTGATTACTGATTATCTTATGCTATTTGCGCCTAGCCTAGAAAATTTCCTATCGTAATATTGTAACGAGCCTTCACCCCTGCCTGCCGGCAGGCAGGTTTCACCTTTGACCTTTCACAGTTTCTTCCCCTTTTACAAAAGACATGCAGCAAAAAAAACTTCTCGTAGTTATCGGTGGCGGAGCGGCAGGTTTTTTCTGCGCCGTTAATGCAGCAAGGCTTCAACCGGGGCTACAGGTGTTGTTGTTGGAGAAAAGTTCTAAAGTATTGAGTAAAGTAAAAGTGAGCGGCGGTGGAAGATGCAATGTAACACACGCCTGTTTTAATATTACCGATCTCCTCAAAAAATATCCCAGGGGCGCAAGCTTTTTAAAAAAAGCATTCCAACATTTTTTTACAACACATACCATCCAATGGTTCCAGGATAGAGCTGTGCCACTAAAAACCGAGGCGGACGGCCGCATGTTTCCCGCCAGTAATACCTCGCAAACAGTGGTTGATTGCCTGCTTAGCCAGGCGGCTAAATTTAATGTAGAAGTAAGAATGAATGCGGAAGTAAAGGAAATAAAAACCGGCGGCAGCAGCAATGCAAATCGCTTTATACTCACACTGGCAAACTCGCAGACTATTGTTGCAGATTATTTGTGCGTAGCAAGCGGCGGCTACCAAAAGTCGGCACAGTTTGAATGGTTGGCTAAGCTTGGCCACACCGTGCAGCCTCCTGTGCCTTCTTTGTTTACTTTTAATATTCCGCAAAATCTCATCACCCAACTTATGGGTATCAGCGTAGAAAATGCTACTGTAAAGATTGCCGGGAGCAAACTGCAGCAGTCGGGTCCCATGCTTATCACCCATTGGGGTCTCAGCGGTCCGGCTATTTTAAAACTCTCTGCCTGGGCCGCAAGAGAGCTAGAGCAATGTAATTATGCTTGCAACATTCATGTGAATTGGGTTTCTGCCTACAACGAAAATACACTCAAAGAAAAAATACAGCAGGTTCGTTTTGAAATTGCCCCACAAAAGATGATCAACAGAAATCCGTTTGCGTTGCCATCCAGGTTGTGGGAGTATTTTTTGCAGCAATGTGAGATAAACACAGATTGCCGCTGGGCAGATCTGCCGGCAAAAGAACAAAACAAATTGGTGAAAATATTGTGCGCACAGGAACTTCAGGTAAAAGGCAAAACAACTTTTAAAGAGGAATTTGTAACAGCGGGTGGTATCCAACTTTCAGATGTAGATCCGAATACCATGCAAAGCAAATTGCATCCGCATCTATATTTTGCCGGGGAAGTGCTTGATGTAGACGGAGTAACTGGGGGCTTTAATTTTCAAAATGCGTGGACAACAGGCTGGATAGCGGCCAACGCAATTGCCCAGCAATGAGCATGCATACCAGTACATCGACGGCCTGCAAAGTTTTCACAATTCATCTCCACCCATTCGTTTTTTTTTGAATTATCTTGCCGCTCTCCATGAAGAAGTTAGACAGCTACATAGTGAAAGGGTTTTTAAGCACTTTCTTTTTCTGTTTATTGTTGCTTACAGTTATTGTTGTGGTGGTAGATATTAGTGAGCATACTGATGATTTCGTTAAGGCTAAATTATCTACTTGGTTTATTATTACAGATTATTATTTTGGCTTCATTCCCCGCATTGTTGCCATGCTGTTTCCCCTTTTTGTTTTTATAGCCGTTATCTTTTTCACCTCCAAAATGGCCGGCCGGTCGGAGGTTATTGCAGTTTTAAGCAGCGGAGTAAGCTACAGCAGATTCATGTTGCCTTTTCTTGCAGGAGGTCTTTTTTTATCAGCAATCTTATGGTTGGGCTATCAGTATGTGGTGCCAAAGGCCAACCTTATTTGGGGAGACTTTGAGAAGAATTACGTGGATGTAAACAAGGGAGCAGGCAACCTTAACACGAGTTACAGGCAGTTCGTTTATTTTCGGTTAGATGCAAATTCGTATCTCGGTATCCGTGGCTATGATACCATCTCCAAATCAGGCAATGGATTTTTTGTTCAGAAATTTAAAAACAACCAACTGATTTATAATTTACGCAGCCCCAATTTTAATTGGGATACCACAACAAAAAAGTGGCGGTTGCTGAAAGTGCAGGAACGTTTCTTTTTGCCAAAGGCAGAAACGGTCAAGTTGTATGACTCGGTTCGGATGACGTATAACTTTCAGCCGTTGGATTTGCGCAAAGATGAGTACCTGAAAGAACAGATGAGCACACCCGATCTGGACAGATTTATAGCGTTGGAAAAGATGCGGCAATCAGAATCTTTGAACACCTTGCTGGTGGAGCGTTACAATCGGGATGCCGTACCGGTAGCTGTATTCATATTAACCATCATTGGTGTTTCGCTTGCCTCCCGTAAAGTGCGGGGTGGCAGTGGTATGCACCTTGCTGTGGGAATAATATTATGCGTGCTTTATATTTTATTTAGCAGGGTAAGCGTTGTTTTTGCAACAAAAGGCACCTTCTCCCCATGGCTCGCCGCGTGGACTCCAAACATCATCTATGGTTTCGTTGCATTTTATCTTTATAAAAGAGCGCCCAAATAACCATTCCGCCGGCGAGGAGAAACTTTCTCCCAAAACTTTTGTTTAACAGTGCGACGCATCGTAATTTTAAGGTGTTGTTATGTGTTGTTAATGTGAATGATTTACAGCCAGCACAAACATCTCAGTAACATTTTTAATTGCTTGTATTTATCAACTTCTTCGGGCACCAAATGCTATTGGCGGGCCCGTAAATGCTGAAGCTCAATGTCATCGTAAAATCAATTACTCAACTATACGACTATGGGAATCATAAAAGAAAAGTTTAAGCAAAAAGCAGAGACAGTTGCAGCGGAAATAAAAGAATTACTGAAAGAGCACGGAGAGAAAAAAATTGGTGAGGTTACATTGGCACAAGTGTACCAGGGTATGCGTGGCATTACGGGCCTGGTTACTGAAACATCGTTGTTAGATGCGCAGGACGGTATTCGTTTCAGGGGACATTCTATCCCGGAGTTACAGCAAAAATTACCGAAAGCATCGGGTGGTTCTGAACCGCTGCCGGAAGGACTTTTTCTTTTGATGTTATTGGGCGAATTACCAGATGAAGAATTGGTTAATCATCTTACCAGTACCTGGCAGAGACGCAGTCATGTGCCAAATCATGTATTTGCCACCATCGAAGCTTTGCCTCTTTCTACTCATCCCATGACGCAGTTTGTGGTAGCCATCATGGCGCTGCAAACCGAGAGCCTCTTTGCAAAAAGCTACGCCAAAGGCATGAGTAAAAAAGATTACTGGGATGCAGTTTTTGACGATGCTATGGATCTGATAGCACGCCTGCCAAGGATTGCAGCTTATATCTATCGTCGCAAATATAAAAAGGGCGAACACATACAACCAAATGGTTTGCTTGACTGGTCTGGCAACTTCGCACACATGATGGGGTACGATGATGAGGGCTTCAAAGAACTCATGCGGTTGTACATGACAATTCATGCCGATCATGAAGGTGGTAACGTTAGTGCACACACGACGCACCTTGTAGGTTCTGCCCTTAGCGATCCATATCTGAGTTTGGCCGCTGGCATGAATGGTCTTGCAGGCCCGCTACATGGCCTTGCAAACCAGGAAGTGATCAAATGGATTTTTGAACTACGGGAGCAAATAGGCAGCGAATCGCCCACCAAAGAGCAGATAGCAGATTATGTAAAGAAAACGTTGAGTGAAGGAAAAGTAGTACCGGGCTATGGCCATGCTGTGCTACGTAAAACAGATCCACGATTTACTGCTCAAATGGAATTTGGTAAAAAGCATATGCCAAACGATCCGCTGGTACAAACCATCTGGAACGTTTACGAGACTGTGCCCCCCATACTAAGTACCATGGGCAAAATTAAAAACCCATGGCCCAATGTAGATGCACACAGCGGTGCCTTGCTGGTACATTACGGTATGGTAGAGTATGAGTTCTACACCGTGTTGTTCGGTGTTTCCCGGTCCTTGGGTGTGCTGGCAAGCCTGTGCTGGGATAGGGCATTGGGCTTTCCGTTAGAGCGGCCTAAGTCTATTACCACCGATCTTGTCAAACTGTGGTTAGAAGGAAAAGACAATATCTGGGGAGACTAATAGTTTCAGCACTAACAATATTAAATGCCTTGATTTATCAGGGCATTTTTTTTGTGATGAATCAATCAGGCTAACGCCTTGGGGTAGGGGCAAAAAAATAGGGACTAAATAGAAATAAAGTCCCGTATTAAATCCAATATCCTATGAAAAACCATAAGTGTTCAATCATTAATTGCGCCAAATATTTTTAAGCTGCCGTATTTGAAATGTTGTAGAAATTAAATCCACAGATATAGATTACTATAATGTATTTGCCCTAAAAAATTCCCGAGATTGGGATTGATGATCTTTCGAATGCATTAAGATGGTGGGTGTATGCAGATCTTACCCTATGGGGGAAATTAGAATTGGTACAAGTGATCTGGAGCGCTTATTTGCTAACAGCCCGACTTTTTTCTAAGCGCACAGATAGTCCAATAGTCAGGTGAAATATGCATCGTAAACTACCGTGGTTAGATTACATTTGACGTCATGAATATTCAAGTTTTACGCTTTATTGTCTGCCTAGGCTTGTTGAGCTGTCAGGATTTTGCAGTGGAAAAGAGAGTAGTCGGTAAGTATTCGATTGTAGCCGCAGATGACGGACAGTATGCAAATCTTGTGTTTCAAAATGACAAACGCTACGGATATGGGACAGTAGTCTAAGCTCAGGTATTTGCCGCAGGCTACGACAGTAATTTTATCATAATAAAACAGCATCCAAGTGTATGGCCTAACGAATCAGATAAAACTATTACTAACTATTTCATTTTGCCTATTAAAGACAACATGAATTGGGCCACACGAAATGGTTTGATTGGGCCATTAAATGAAAATGAATTTCAAAGAAAGCGGTGGGAGCTGGGAATTGCAGATACTGTATTGTTTTCAGTTTATGTAGACTAGTCAACACATCCTTACCTTATTCTAACATAGCAAACAAAAAATCCCACGAGAGTGGGATATATTTTTGTGGAGAGTATCGGGGTCGAACCGACGACCTTCCCGAAAGTATTCGGGACGCTCTAGCCAATTGTGCTGATCAGCCACTCGATATACTTTCTGCTTTTCTTCTTCTTAATTTCCACTTCTCTTTTCATCGCATTGCTCCTGACTTCACATACTTCTGTGTACTTCAGTACCCAAGGCACCCCATGCCTGGTGGAGATGTTTTTTCCTGAATTGTGTTGCTGGATTCTAACATCTAGATTGGCACAACTACCAATATAATATTTGTCCCAAATAGCAGAATATATAATGTAGACAAAATACATAGCAAACAAAAAATCCCACGAGAGTGGGATATATTTTTGTGGAGAGTATCGGGGTCGAACCGACGACCTCTTGCATGCCATGCAAGCGCTCTAGCCAACTGAGCTAACCCCCCGTTTGATTGGAATGCAATATTAGGGAAATTATTTTAAAAATCGGCATCAGTTAGGTTCTCTGTTCTTACCCCAATTCTTAATTCAATTCATGTTCGAAGCAAGCCATATCTCACTTTGTATCTAGGTATAATTTTATCCAATATCTGCTAGGATTTATTTGA